>JAAEZV010000034.1 GCA_018222695.1 Gammaproteobacteria bacterium | reverse complement strand
CCGTGAGGGTGGCCGAACGGTAGGTGCAGGCGTCGTCGCCAAGATCCTCGACTGAAGCAGACTTCAGCATTGAAAAAGCCCGCCTTGTGCGGGCTTTTTTTGCCCCTATCAGGGCGGATTTGTGAGAAATGCCGGATACGGCTGAAAGCCCCGAAATAAGCGGGTTTGGTGGTTGACACCCCCTCACCGCATCCGTAGACTTCGCTCTCTTTTTTCGGGGTCCCCCCGCGGGCACCGGCTGTTTTAAGGAGATGTACCGTGCAGAACCAGCGTATCCGAATCCGGCTGAAGGCCTTTGACCATCGCCTGATTGACGCATCGACAGAAGAGATTGTGGAGACGGCCCGTCGCACTGGCGCTCAGGTTCGTGGCCCGATTCCGCTGCCGACCAAGAAGGAGAAATTCACCATTCTGGTTTCTCCTCACGTGAACAAGGATGCGCGGGATCAATATGAGATCCGCACGCACAAGCGTCTCCTCGATATCGTCGAGCCAACCGAGAAAACGGTTGATGCTCTGATGAAACTTGATCTGGCTGCGGGCGTAGAAGTCCAAATCAGTCTGGGTTGAGGACAATTTAGTAGAAGTAGCCTGCCTGGTTCGCCAGGTGTGTAACGTCCGATTCAATCACTAACACGACTGTGTCGGGCGGCCATAGAGGGTTGAGCCCCGTACACTGTGAGGTTTAAGCCATGACTATTGGTTTAGTCGGCCGAAAATCGGGAATGACGAGAGTCTTCACCGAGGACGGCGCATCAGTACCAGTGACCGTAGTGGAAATTGCTCCAAACCGCGTCACTCAAATCAAAGAGCTCGAGACCGATGGGTACCGGGCAATTCAGGTCACAGCGGGTAGCCGCAAGGCCTCGAAAGTCAGCAAGCCGGAAGCCGGGCATTACGCCAAGGCCGGCGTAACCGCGGGTGAAGGCCTTTGGGAGTTCCGTCTGGATGGCTCTGATGAGACTTTCGAGGTGGGATCCGAGCTGACTGTCGAACGGTTTGAGCAGGGTCAAAAGGTCGATGTTGCAGGTCGGTCCAAGGGTAAGGGCTTCCAGGGCGTCGTTAAGCGCTGGAATTTCCGCACTCAGGACGCGACCCACGGTAACTCGCTGTCGCACCGTGCGCCGGGCTCTATTGGCCAGTGCCAGACGCCGGGCCGTGTGTTTAAGGGCAAGAAGATGTCCGGCCACATGGGTGACGAGCGCGTGACGACTCAGGGTCTCGAAGTGGTCCGCGTAGACCTCGAGCGCAATTTGCTGCTCATCAAAGGCGCGGTACCCGGAGCTCCGGGTGGCGAAGTGGTTATTCGTCCGACAGTCAAAGCGGCGGGCAATAGCCCGTCCCAGTCGTGAGTAGCGGGGGCGAGACGTGGAACTAAGTGTAGTCAAGCCGGGAAACAAGGCAGCAGGCACCGTCGCGGTCTCTGAAGCCAATTTCGCCCGCGAATATAACGAAGCGCTGGTGCACCAGGTCGTGACGGCCTTTTTGTCCGGCGCACGTCAGGGCACCCGGGCGCAAAAGACGCGTTCAGAAGTCGCAGGTGGTGGTAAGAAGCCCTGGCGGCAGAAGGGTACCGGTCGTGCTCGTGCGGGCACGATCCGTTCGCCGATTTGGCGATCCGGCGGCGTGACCTTTGCGGCCAAGCCGCAGGATCACTCGCAGAAGGTGAACCGCAAAATGTACCGGGCAGCGATGCGTTCCATTCTGTCCGAGCTGGCCCGAACCGATCGCCTGATGATCGTTGAGGCGCTGGATGTTGAGCAGCCCAAGACCAAGCTGCTGGTAGAGACCCTGAAAGGGTATGGCGTGGATAACGTTTTGATTGTGGCGGACAACGTGGACAAGAACCTGTATCTGGCCTCTCGCAACCTGCACAAGGTTGACGTGCGGGACGTCGAAGGCGCTGACCCCGTGAGCCTGATTGCTTACGACAAGGTCATGATCACCGTCGAAGCCGTCAAGAAGTTTGAGGAGGCGTTGGCGTGAATCAGGAGCGAGTTTTTCAGATTCTGCTGGGCCCCCACGTGTCGGAAAAATCGGCAATCGTGGCAGAGCAGAGCAATCAATATGTATTCCGTGTCTCTCTTGATGCGACCAAAGACGAAATTCGTCAGTCCGTCGAGCAGCTTTTCAAGGTCACGGTGAATGATGTTCAGACGTTGCGCGTGAAAGGCAAGACCAAGCGTAACCGTTATGGATTGAGCAAGCGTCCGTCGTGGAAGAAAGCCTACGTGCGGGTGGAGCAAGGTCAAGAAATTGACTTTGCGTCGATGAGCTGAGGTAGCGAGTCATGGCAGTCGTAAAGAGTAAACCCACGTCAGCAGGACGCCGCCACCAGGTTAAGGTGGTGACCGAAGGCTTGCACAAAGGCAAACCTCACGGTCCGCTCCTCGAGAAGAAGTCCAAGACCGGCGGTCGCAATAACCTCGGTCGTATTACCACGCGCCATATTGGTGGTGGGCACAAGCAGCACTACCGCAAAATTGATTTCAAGCGCACCAAGGACGGCATCCCCGCCAAGGTCGAGCGCATCGAATACGACCCCAACCGCACAGCACACATTGCACTGCTTCTATACGCCGACGGCGAGCGTCGCTACATCATCGCGCCCAAGGGTGTTCAGGCGGGCGATGTACTGCACTCTGGTTCGGCAGCGCCCATCAAGGCGGGCAACTGCTTGCCGGTCCGCAGTATCCCCGTTGGTTCAGTGATTCACGCGATCGAGCTGAAGCCCGGTAAGGGCGCGCAGATGGCGCGTTCGGCGGGTGCTTCTGTTCAGCTGGTTGCTCGTGAAGGTCAATACGCCACTGTTCGCCTGCGTTCCGGTGAGATGCGCAAAGTACCCATTGAGTGCCGTGCGACGCTGGGCGAGGTGTCCAATTCGGAGCACAGCCTGCGCAAGCTCGGTAAAGCTGGAGCGGCGCGCTGGAGAGGCGTTCGACCCACCGTGCGTGGCGTGGCAATGAACCCGGTTGATCACCCCCATGGTGGTGGTGAAGGTAAGACATCTGGTGGCCGACACCCGGTCACGCCTTGGGGCGTGCCGACTAAGGGCTACAAGACCCGTAAGAACAAGCGCACCGACGGCATGATTGTTCGCCGTCGCGGCAAGAAGTAATCGGTCAGGAGAGTTAACAGTGCCCCGTTCATTGAAAAAAGGCCCTTTCATCGACCTGCACCTCATGAAGAAAGTTGAGGCGGCGGCGGAAGCCAACGATCGTCGACCGATCAAGACCTGGTCTCGTCGATCCATGGTGTCCCCCAACATGGTGGGTCTGACGATTGCCGTTCACAACGGCCGTCAGCACGTCCCCATCCTGATCAACGAAGACATGGTGGGCCACAAGCTTGGTGAGTTCGCGGTGACCCGTACGTTCAAGGGCCACATCGTCGACAAGAAGGCCAAGCGATAAGGCCGGCTGGAGAGAGATATGGAAGTAGCAGCCAAATTACGTGCAGCACGCATCTCAGCGCAGAAGGCTCGTCTGGTCGCAGATCAGGTTCGCGGCAAGCCGGTTGAGGAGGCGCTGAGTGTGCTCGAGTTCAGCAACAAAAAGGCCGCGACGATCGTTCGCAAAGTGCTGAATTCTGCCATTGCCAATGCTGAGAACAACGAAGGCGCAGACGTGGATGAGCTGCGTGTTTCCACGATTTATGTTGATGAAGGGTTCACCATGAAACGCCTGCGCGCTCGTGCTAAAGGCCGCGGTGACCGAATTTTTAAGCGCACCTGCCATATCACGGTCAAGGTCGCGGACAACGAGAGTTAAGGAGACGACCGAATGGGTCAGAAGGTACATCCAACGGGTATCCGACTGGGCGTGGTCAAGGACCATAACTCGGTCTGGTACGCGGACAGCAAAACCTATGCGAAGAACTTGATTAATGACCTCGAGGTGCGTGAGTACATCCTGAAGAAGTTGGATGCCGCCTCGGTGAGCCGCGTCAAGATTGAGCGCCCAGCGCAAACAGCGCGAATCACCATCTTCACTGCACGTCCCGGCATTGTGATCGGTAAGAAAGGTGAAGACGTTGACGGTTTGCGCAAGGACCTGTCGGCCAAAATGGGCGTACCGGTGCACATCAACATTGAAGAGATTCGTAAGCCTGACGTCGACGCCCGTCTGGTCGCCCAGAACGTGGCCCAGCAGCTGGAGCGTCGGGTCATGTTCCGTCGCGCAATGAAGCGCGTGGTCCAAAACGCCATGCGTCAGGGTGCACAGGGCATCAAGGTACAGGTCGGTGGCCGACTCGGCGGCGCGGAAATCGCCCGGACCGAGTGGTACCGCGAGGGTCGCGTGCCGCTGCACACCCTGCGAGCCGATATTGATTACGCCACTTATGAAGCACACACCACCTACGGTGTGATCGGCGTGAAGGTATGGATTTTTAAAGGTGAGGTAATCGGCGAAGGCGAAGAGGCCTGATAGGCCAAGGCGCTGAGCTGAATACCTGATTGAGGAAGTAGAGCATGCTGCAACCGAAACGGACCAAGTTCCGCAAGACGCAGAAAGGTCGCAACCGCGGGCTCGCTGAGCGCGGTAGCAAAGTGAGCTTTGGCGAGTACGCCCTGAAGGCGACTGGTCGTGGCCGCATCACTGCCCGTCAGATTGAGGCGGCGCGTCGTGCCATGACACGTCACATCAAGCGGGGCGGCAAGATTTGGATTCGTATTTTCCCTGACAAGCCGATTACCGGTAAGCCGCTGGAAGTCCGCCAGGGAAAAGGTAAGGGCAACGTTGAGTATTGGGTGGCGCAGATTCAGCCGGGTCGTGTGCTGTATGAGGTTGAGGGAGTATCGGAGCAGTTGGCGCGCGAGGCGTTTGATCTTGCTGCGGCCAAGCTGCCGGTGCAGACCACGTTTGTGAAGCGGTCGGTGATGTGATGAAAGCCAATGAACTTCGGGACAAGTCGGTCGACGAGCTGAACCAGCAGTTGCTGTCTCTGCGCGAGGAGCAGTTCAAGTTGCGTATGGCCAAGGCGACAGGGCAATTGGGGCAAAGCCATTTGCTCAAGCAGACCAAGCGAGACATTGCGCGGGTGAAGACCGTGCTGCAACAGAAGGCGGAACAGTAATGGCATCGACAGAGACGAGCACGCGAACCCTGCAGGGCCGCGTAGTCAGTGACAAGATGGATAAGACCATCACCGTCAAAATCGAGCGCCGGGTGAAGCATCCTGTTTATGGGAAATACATCACCCGCTCCTCCAAGGTGCATGCGCACGACGAGGAAAATAAAGCGGGAATGGGCGACACCGTGTTGGTGGCGGAATCGCGCCCGATGTCTAAGAGCAAGAGCTGGACCTTGGTTGAGGTTGTGGAGACTGCGACTCAGATTTGAGGCGCAGTCCATTTGAGCGAGCGGCACGAGCGCCGTTGGTGGAGTAGAGAAAGATGATTCAGACGCAGTCGTATCTGGAAGTAGCCGATAACAGCGGAGCACGTCGTGTGATGTGTATCAAAGTGCTGGGCGGCTCCAAGCGTCGTTATGCCCGCGTGGGTGACTTGATCAAGGTCACCGTGAAGGAAGCGATTCCGAGGGGCAAGGTTAAAAAAGGTCAGGTCATCACGGCCGTTGTTGTGCGCACAAAGAAAGGCGTGCGTCGCCCAGATGGCTCATTGATCAAGTTCGACGAGAACGCAGCTGTGCTGCTTAACGCGCAGGACGCTCCGATCGGCACCCGTATTTTCGGCCCGGTCACCCGTGAGCTCCGCGGCGAGAAATTTATGAAGATCATTTCCCTTGCGCCGGAAGTGATCTGAGCAGGGACGGAGAGGGTTCAATCATGGCGAAGCTCAAGCGTGATGACGAAGTGGTCGTGATCGCCGGAAAAGACAAGGGAAAACGCGGCACCGTGCGGCGCGTCCTTGACAGTGACCGCGTCATTGTCAGCGGCGTGAACATGATGAAGAAGCACACCAAGCCCAACCCTCAGGCAGGCGTTGCCGGCGGCATCGTTGAGCAGGAAGCACCGATCCAGGCTTCTAATTTAGCGGTTTACAACAGCAAGTCCGGCAAGGGCGAGCGCGTTGGCTACCGCGATGAGGACGGTAAAAAGGTCCGCGTATTCAAGCCGTCCGGCGATCTGGTTGACGCCTGATCAGCAGGGACGAGAAGAGGCAATTGAGAGATGACAGCGCTTAAAGAAAAATATCGCAGCGAGATTGTTCCCCAACTCCAGTCGGAGCTCGGGCTCAAAAACGTGATGGCGGTGCCGCGAATCAGCAAGATCACCCTCAACATGGGTGTCGGCGAAGCTGTGGGCGACAAGAAGGTGCTCGAGCACGCGGTCTCTGATATGGAGAAGATTGCGGGTCAAAAGCCCATCGTCACCAAGTCGCGTAAGTCGATTGCGGGATTCAAGATCCGCGACGGCTGGCCGATTGGCTGCAAAGTCACGTTGCGTGACGAGCGTATGTACGAATTCCTTGATCGCCTGATCAACATTGCCATCCCCCGAATCCGCGACTTCCGTGGTATCAGCCCCAAGCAGTTCGATGGGCGCGGCAATTTTGCGATGGGTGTCACGGAACAGATTATTTTCCCGGAAATTGATTACGACCAAATCGACAAGCTGCGAGGTATGGATATCACTATCGCTACCACTGCAGCCAATGACGAGCAGGGTCGTGCCTTGCTAGCCGCATTCAATTTCCCCTTTAGAAGCTGAGGCATCAGAGATATGGCCAAGAAATCCATGATCGCCCGCGAGGCCAAGCGCGCCCGAACGGTAGCCAAGTTTGCTGCCAAGCGTGCCCAACTCAAGGAAGTCATTGCCAACGTTAACACCCCTGACGAAGAGCGTTGGGAAGCCCAGATTGCGCTGCAAAAGTTGCCGCGCAACGCGAGTCCGGTGCGCCAGCAGCGTCGGTGCCAGCTGACTGGCCGACCTCACGGTGTCTACAGAAAATTTGGTTTGTGCCGCAACAAGCTGCGTGAAGCAGCGATGCGCGGTGATGTGCCTGGTCTGGTTAAGTCCAGCTGGTAACGGAGAACGTTTGAATGAGCATGCAAGATCCGCTGAGCGATATGTTGACCCGTTTGCGCAATGCGCAAATGGCGGGCAAGCAGACCGTTGATATGCCGGGGTCCAAGCTGAAAGTTTCAGTGGCCAAGGTCCTCGAGCAGGAAGGCTACATTGCCGGTCATCGTTATGACGACAGCACCGGCAAGCCACGGTTGCACATCGATCTGAAGTATTACGAAGGCAAGCCGGTGATCGCTGAAATTGAGCGCATCAGCAAGCCATCTTTGCGCCGCTATTCCGGCAAGGACGATTTGCCATCGGTGCGCGGTGGGCTGGGTGTCGCCATTGTGTCGACTTCCCGTGGGGTCATGACGGATCGGGCGGCGCGAGCTGCCGGTGTGGGAGGCGAAGTCCTCTGCACGGTCTTCTGATCAGAGAACTGGAGCGTTAGAGAAATGTCTCGTGTAGCAAATAGTCCGGTCGCCCTACCCAAAGGGGTGGACATCAAAGTCGAGGGACTAAGCCTCTCGGTGAAGGGTGGCAAGGGCACTCTGGATCTGACCTTGACCGATGGCGTGGGCGTCAACGTGGAAGAGGACGTCGCCACCATTACCTACGAGGGCGACAGCCATCGTGCGATGGCGGGTACGACCCGTTCCCTGTTGGCGAATATGGTCAAAGGCGTCTCCGAAGGTTGGGAGAAGAAGCTGGTGCTGAATGGCGTTGGCTACCGTGCCAAGGCTTCAGGCAAGTCGGTCAACCTGACGATTGGCTTGTCGCACCAGGTGGATTACCAACTGGCAGAGGGCTTGTCAGCCGATACGCCCACCCAGACAGAAATTGTGATCTCAGGGATCGACAAGCAGGCCGTTGGTCAGGCTGCCGCGGAAATCCGCAGCTTCCGACCCCCGGAGCCCTACAAAGGAAAAGGCATTCGCTACGCCGACGAGTACGTCCGGCGTAAGGAAGCCAAGAAAAAGTAATCGGATACGGCAATGAATACCAAGACACAAGCGCGTCAGCGCCGCGCCAAAAAATCCCGGGTGCACATGCGAACTGCGGGTTCCGTCAGGTTGTCAGTGCATCGCACGCCTCGGCATATCTATGCTCAGGTGATTTCTGGCGACAGCAAGACCGTTTTGGCTCAGGCCTCAACGCTCGACAAAGACCTGCGCTCGGACGCTACAGGCAACGTTGCGGCTGCGGCGGCAGTAGGCAAGCTGGTCGCAGAGCGTGCGAAGGCGGCTGGTGTCACATCAGTGGCATTTGACCGGTCAGGGTTCCGATATCACGGACGGGTGAAAGCACTTGCAGAGGCCGCGCGTGAAGGCGGGCTGGAGTTTTAAGTATGGCAATGAATGACAAAAAGCAGCAGGGCGATCAGCGCACTGAAGGTGATCTTCAGGAGAAGCTGGTGCAGGTGAACCGGGTCGCTAAAACGGTAAAGGGCGGCCGCATCATGAGCTTTACGGCGCTGACCGTGGTCGGTGACGGCAAGGGCCGCGTCGGTTATGGCCGGGGTAAGGCTCGGGAAGTGCCTGTCGCTATTCAAAAAGCCATGGAGTCTGCGCGCCGCAACATGGTGCAGGTGCAATTGGTAAACGGCACCCTGCAGTACCCCATCAAGGCCGCCCATGGCGCGTCCAAGGTCTATATGCAGCCTGCCTCGGAAGGTACTGGCGTGATTGCCGGTGGCGCTATGCGCTCTGTGCTGGAGCTCGCCGGTGTACACAACGTACTGGCCAAGTGCTACGGCTCGACCAACCCGGTCAACGTGGTGCAGGCGACTTTCAAGGGGCTTCGGGATATGAGCTCGCCTGAGGACGTCGCAGCGCGACGGGGCCTCAGCGTAGAAGAGATCCTCAGCTGAGTAGTGGGGAGAGACTGATGAGTAAAACAATGATCAAAGTCACGCAGGTGCGCAGCATCCACGGCCGTCTGAAAAAGCACCAGGCCTGTGTCGCGGGTTTGGGTCTGCGTCGAATTGGCCACACGGTCGAGGTGGAAGACACCCCGTCTGTGCGCGGCATGATTAACAAGGTGAATTACCTGGTCCGTGTCGAGGGCGAGAGCAATGTCTGACGAAATGCGTTTAAACAGCTTAAAGCCTGCGCCCGGCGCGAAGCGCGATGCGAAGCGCGTGGGACGAGGTATCGGCTCGGGTGTGGGTAAAACCGCAGGCCGTGGCCACAAGGGTTTGAAGGCTCGATCCGGGGGTACCGTGAAAGCAGGCTTCGAGGGTGGTCAGATGCCACTGCAGAAGCGCCTGCCGAAGTACGGCTTCACCTCGCGCATTGGCCGCACGACCGCGGAAGTCAGGTTGCATGAGTTGAACCGCGTTGAAGGTGATGTTGTGGATCTGGAGTCGCTGAAGGCGGCGGACCTCATCAAAGATGACGTGAAGCGCGTTCGCGTGTTCCTGTCTGGCGAGATCGGCCGCGCGGTAAACGTGCGCGGTATCACGGTGACAAAGGGTGCGAAAGCAGCGATCGAAGCCGCAGGCGGGAGCGTCGAGGCCTAATCGATGGCGAACGGGATGCCCTCAATGAATTCGGCCGGCATGGGAGAGCTGTTTGCTCGCCTGCGTTTCGTGCTGATTGCGTTGTTGATCTACCGCATCGGGACCCACATTCCGGTACCCGGTATTGATCCCGAGCAGCTGGCATCCTTGTTCGATCAGAATCAGGGCACGATCCTTGGTCTGGCGAATGTGTTTTCAGGTGGCGCACTGGAGCGCATGAGTATTCTGGCGCTGGGCATCCTGCCTTATATCTCCGCGTCGATCATCATGCAGCTGATGTCCGCTGTGACGCCACAGCTGGAGCAACTGAAGAAAGAGGGTGAGGCGGGTCGCCGCAAGATTTCCCAGTGGACCCGATACCTCACGGTGGTTCTGGCATTGGTTCAGGGCTCCGGCATGACCGTGGGTCTTGCGAACCAGGGCCTGACCTACGCGACCGGACTCAGCTTTTACGTCACCGCCGTAGCGTCGCTGGTGACGGGTGCGGTATTCATGATGTGGCTGGGTGAGCAGATTACCGAGCGAGGCGTTGGTAACGGCATCTCCCTACTCATTTTTGCTGGCATTGTCGCGGGGCTACCAGCCGCTATTGGCCAGTCCCTGGAGCAGGCGCGTCAGGGTGAGATCAGTATTCTGATCCTGCTGGGTATTCTGGTACTCGCAGCCGTCGTGATTTATCTGGTGGTGTTCATTGAGCGCGGCCAACGTCGCATCACGGTGAACTACGCCAAGCGCCAGCAGGGGCGGCGTATGATGCAGGCTCAGGCCTCTCACCTGCCTCTCAAGGTCAATATGGCGGGTGTGATTCCGGCCATTTTCGCCAGCTCCATCCTGTTGTTCCCTGCGTCGGTTGCCCAATGGTTCGGCAGCGGTGACAGCTCTGACTGGCTGCAGGATCTGGCAGTGGCGATTGGCCCCGGTCAGCCTCTGAACATTCTGTTGTTCACGGGCTTTATCGTCTTTTTCTGCTTCTTCTATACCGCGTTGATGTTCAACCCGCAGGAAGTGGCGGACAACCTGAAGCGTTCCGGCGCGTTTGTGCCAGGCATCCGGCCAGGGCAGCAAACGGCGAACTATATCGATGGTGTGCTGACTCGCTTGACGGTGTTTGGCTCTGCCTACATCGCGCTGGTCTGCCTGCTGCCACAGTTTCTGGTGGTGATGTTTAACGTGCCCTTTTATCTGGGCGGCACCTCCATGCTGATCGTGGTGGTGGTGGTGATGGACTTTATGGCTCAGGTGCAGAGCCATCTGATGTCGCACCAATACGAAGGTGTGATGAAGAAAGCCAACCTCGGTGGCCTCAGCCCCGCGGGTCGGGTGAGATAGGAATCAGGAGTTTCCGATGAAAGTGCGAGCTTCGGTCAAGAAAATGTGCCGCAACTGCAAAGTGGTGCGGCGTAACGGTGTGGTCAGAGTGATCTGCTCGTCAGATCCCCGCCACAAGCAGCGTCAGGGCTGATTCTTGAAGCCCAGCGCTCAAATCATTAACATGCGCGCCCTTTTTGCTGGTGCGCAGGTCGCGTGCGCCCACGGGTGCACCACTCAACAGGTGTGGAGATAGAACATGGCGCGTATCGCCGGAGTCAACATCCCCGATCACAAGCATGCGGTCATTTCGCTGACCCATATCTTTGGCATTGGTAAAACCCAGGCCAAAAAATTGTGTGAGGTAAGCAACATCCCCGAGAGCACCAAAATTGGTGAGCTGTCGGAAGGTGAGTTGGACCAACTGCGGTCTCTGGTATCCGAGATGAACGTCGAGGGTGACCTGCGACGCGAGGTGTCCATGAACATCAAGCGACTGATGGACCTTGGTTGTAACCGCGGTCTACGTCACCGCAAGGGTCTGCCACTGCGTGGCCAGCGTACCAAGACCAACGCACGTACGCGTAAGG
>JAAEZV010000487.1 GCA_018222695.1 Gammaproteobacteria bacterium | reverse complement strand
TGCCGAAAACCCTACGAGCACATAAGGCCGCTCTTTCAGCTCCTCAGCCAGTAGCGCCCCGCTCCAGCCCACATACACCTGAGCAAAAAGCAGGAGGTGCAAGCTGACATAGAGATAAAGCGACAAGCCCAATACGCGCCGGTAGCGGAACAGTCCCCGCCAGCCCTTTTGGGCAAGAGGTGCGGCAAGCAACACAATCGCAAGCCCCCGCAGGCCCCACTCCCCCGTGCCCTGCATCAGGCGCTTGGCGGGGTCAGGACCCAATTCGCCTGACGCCAGTTGAGAAGAGAGTTGTGCGAGAGGCAGTAAACAGATCGCGGTCACCACGAAAGTCATGCACCACGGCGGCACTGTCACTCTGGTTACCATTGATGGGCTCGATCAATCACTGGGCCCCACTCTCCTGTGCCCTGCATCAGCCGTTTTGCCGGGTCAGGCCCCAAGTCACCAGATGCCAACTGGAACGAGAGTTGTGCAAAAGGCAGCAAACAGAGCGCGATCACTGCGAGCGTCACGCACCACTGCGGGACTGTCACTCTGGTTAACACGGATAGGCTCGATCCATCTCCGCCGGCCGATAGTCTCGGCGGCTCAGTAGAACTTCCGCAGATCCATGCCCTGATACAGGCCTGCCACCTGCTCCTCGTAGCCATTGAATGGCAGCGTGGGCACCCGGTTGGGCTTGAAAATAGAGGAAGGCAACTTACGCTCAAATCGTTGGGACCACCGCGGATGGTCCACCTCAGGGTTCACATTGGCGTAGAACCCGTACTCGCTGGGCTGCAGCATTTGCCAGCTGGTCTGCGGTTGCTCTGCGGTGACATTGATCTCCACGATCGACTTGATGCTCTTAAAGCCGTACTTCCACGGGACCACCAGCCGCAGGGGGGCGCCGTTCTGATTCGGCAGGGTTTTGCCATAAAGACCCACCGCTACCAGCGTCAGCGGGTGCATGGCCTCATCCATGCGCAGACCCTCTCGATAAGGCCAATCAATGATACTGGTGAACGAGCGCGTACCGCGCATCTCGCCTCGCCGGTAAAGAGTCTTGAACTCAACAAACTTGCCCTCGGATTTCGGCTCAAACCGTCTCAAGAGCTCTGCCAGAGGGAACCCTACCCATGGCACCACCATCGACCACGCCTCTACGCAGCGAAAACGATAGATCCTCTCTTCGAGATCAAACCCGGAGAGCACATCCTCTAGATGTAGCAACCCTGGCTGATCAACCAGACCGCCGACCTTGACCGTCCATGGGTCAGTGGTCATCGCGTGGGCGTGACGGGCCGGGTCCGACTTGTCTGTGCCGAACTCATAGAAGTTGTTGTAGGTGGTCACCGCCTCGTAAGGCGTCTGCTCATCGACCAGCGATCGATCAGAATCCGCACTGAAGCTCAAGGCGCTTTGCGCTCTGGCTTCACCTAGGGCAATTGATGGCGTCGCTAACGCCCCCGCGATTGTGCCGGCAGAGGCTTTGATCAGGCCTGGCGTCGCTAGCGCCCCCGCGATTGTGCCGGCAGAGGCTTTGATCAGGCCCCGGCGATTGAGAAAGATGTGCTCGGGCGTGATGTCCGAAGACGCGATGCTATGGTCAGTGTAAGTCCGTTTTTTCATGATGGGAGGCGCCCTCCTGACTATCCTTATCCGGTTGGCGGAGATACTGCACAGGTCCCGATAAGGCATAGACCACAGCCATACTCCAGATCGC
>JAAEZV010000486.1 GCA_018222695.1 Gammaproteobacteria bacterium | reverse complement strand
ATCCAACTTGCCACCTGCTCACCCAATTTTCTGATTCTTGAAGGCATTGAGACATGGGACGGATTCCACGCCGCGCTTCTCGACAAGCCAGTCAATTGGCAGAACGGCTATGTCATTCCCTCAACTGAGCCTGGCTTGGGTGTCACGCTGAATGAGGCGGTGGCTCGGGAGCACCCTTATGAGGGCGACGAGCTGCACCTCGAGATGCTGACTGAGCCCGTGCGCTAATGTCATTGGGTCAAGACCACTCTAACTCTCGCTTTGTGCCACAATTCGATCGGACATCTGCTGCTCGATACCAGTGCGGTTTGCGCCGGTACGGACTGAAAAATCGGCGACATGAAGATTAAATGGAGTGAGGTGTGGTGACCGCAAACGATGATCAAACGGGCAACCTGTCGCAGGCAATGGCTCATGCTCGAGAGCTCATGGAACGGGAGCCTCAGCAGGCACTGCTGCAACTGTCAGAGATTTTGGCTGTGGTGCCCGACTTCACGCCGGCGATACTTCTCAAGACGGCATTGCTGAGACAGATAGCTGACCCAAACGAAGCCCTAGAGCAGCTCATGCCTGCGCTGCGGACTCACCCAGACAGCGCAGAGGTGTTATTCGAGTACGGATTGACCCTGTCGGCGTTGCAGCGGGGCGCAGAAGCGGTGGCCGCGCTTGAAAAGGTCGTCGCTGCCATGCCCGATCATCCAGAGGCATGGCGATTGCTGGCTGACCATGCTGCCGCGGTAGGCGATACAGACAAGAGTGAATCGGCTCATCTCAAGCACTTGCGTTGCGCGAGTCAGAATCCCGATTTGCAGAAAGCGGCGGCCGCAATGATCGCCAATGAGTTGCCAGTAGCCGAAAGATTACTCAAAGCGTATCTCAAGGCCGCGCCAACGGATGTGACGGCAGTGAGAATGCTGGCGGAGGTGGCAGTGCGGGTGGGTCGCAATGACGAGGCGCAAGCCTTGTTGGAGTACTGCCTTGAGTTGGCGCCCGGTTTTTCGGGTGCCCGCTACAACCTCGCAATCCTGCTGCACAGGACCAATCAATCCAACGGCGCCCTCGCCGAGGTGGAAAAACTGCTTGCCGAGGACCCGAAACGGCCGGGGTATCGCAATCTGGCAGCCGTTGTCTGCAGCCGAATTGGGGAGTACGAGCGATCCAGTGATTTTTATCAGTCTTTGCTGGAGGAGTATCCAGACAATGCCAAGGTCTGGTTGAGCTATGCACACGTCCTTAAAACAGAGGGCAAAAGGGAGCAATGCGAGGCCGCTTATCGAAAAGCGATAGAACGGGACGCGGGTTTTGGGGAGGCCTACTGGAGTTTGGCGAATCTGAAAACCTTCCGGTTTACGCCTGACGATATTAAGAACATGAACAGTCAGGTGGCCCGCGACAGTCTCGAGCTCAGTAGCCGGGTCCAATTCCATTTTGCGTTAGGTAAAAGCGCGGAA
Source organism: Gammaproteobacteria bacterium (assembly GCA_018222695.1). Taxonomy (GTDB): domain Bacteria; phylum Pseudomonadota; class Gammaproteobacteria; order Pseudomonadales; family Halieaceae; genus Luminiphilus. The sequence goes on along the minus strand of JAAEZV010000486.1, from coordinate 265 downwards.
GACGAGTGCGATCACGCACTGTCATTCGAGCATTATGACAGCGGCAATGCGCTTCACCGGTCAGATCTGAACTATCAGTCGCAACAAAACACGGCGCGCGCTGAGCGGATGAAGTCGCGCTTTACGGCCAATTTTTTCCGCGACCGCGAAGGCATGGGCTGCACCGAGTCAGGGCCTATCTTTATCGTTGGCATGCCGCGCGCAGGTTCGACGCTGCTGGAACAAATTCTTGCCAGTCACTCAATGGTGGAGGGCACCACCGAGT
>JAAEZV010000485.1 GCA_018222695.1 Gammaproteobacteria bacterium | reverse complement strand
TTTGGTCTGCAGCTCTGCAATGAGCTTGAGAATCTGCGCCTGAATCGTCACATCTAGCGCGGTCGTCGGTTCGTCGGCAATTAACAGCTTGGGCTCATTGATGAGCGCCATCGCGATCATCACTCTTTGGCGCATGCCGCCCGAGAACTCGTGGGGGAAGGCGCTCATTGCCCCTTGCGGGTCGCGAATACCGACCTCATCAAGGAGCGCCATGGCCTGCTCGCGGGCCGGGCCTTTGGCTAGGCCCTTATGTAACGTGAGGGGCTCAATCAGCTGATCCCCAATCTTCATGAACGGGTTCAGGCAGGTCATCGGATCTTGAAAGATCATCGCAATATCGCGCCCGCGAATGGCGCGCAGCTCTGCCTCAGACAGCGCCAGCAGGTCCTGTCCCTGAAAGTGGGCGGTGCCGCCATCAATGCGCCCTGGCGGGCTGGGTACCAGCCCCAGCATGGCATAGCAGGAGACGGACTTGCCCGAGCCGCTCTCGCCAATGATGGCGGTGATCTGGCGCTCCTCGACCGAGAAGCTCACGTTATCAACGGCACTGTTGGTGCCATTGCGGGTCACAAAGCTGACGGAGAGGTTGTCGACGTTCAGTAAGGCCACGGTTCAGTCCTTGGAGCCGCGCACGTCCAGCGCATCGCGCAGGCCGTCGCCGAGAAAGTTAAGAGAGAAGAGCGTGAGCGTGAGCGCGCATCCCGGGAAGATCAGAAGCCACGGGTATTCTTCCATGGTCTCGGCGCCGTAGCTGATAAGCAGGCCCCAGGAGGTGGCCGGTGGCTGAATGCCCAGACCCAAAAAGCTCAAAAACGCTTCCAGCAGCATCACGCTCGGAATCGTCAGTGTGGTGTAGACAATGATTGGCCCCAGCGCGTTAGGCACGACGTGCTTACGGATAATCGCCGCAGGGGAGAGGCCTACCGATACTGCCGCTTCGACAAACTCCTGTTGCCTGAGTGATTGCACTTGAGAGCGCATAATCCGCGCCATGGTCAGCCATTCCACTGCGCCGATAGCGAGGAACAAGAGCAGAATATTGCGCCCGAATACCACCATCAAAAGCACGATAAAAATCATAAAGGGCAGGGCATAGAGGATATCGACCAAGCGCATCATCACCGCATCGACCCGGCCACCCACATAGCCCGCCACAGCCCCCCAAGTGACGCCAATGACTAGTGCCACAGCGGTGGCGATAAACCCAACCGCAAGCGAGATACGCCCGCCGTACATGATTTGCGTCAGGACATCGCGGCCAAAGATATCGGTGCCCAGCCAGTGCGCGGCTGACGGAGGAGATGCCCCGAGGTCGAGGTTTTGAGCCTCGTAGCTGTAGGGGGCGATCCACGGTGTCAGTAGCGCGACTATCACCATAAATAGCAGCACACTGCCACCAAACAGAGCCAGCTTGTTCTTGCGCAGTCGCAGCCACGCGTCGTGCCAGAGCGATGAGCCTTTTTCGGCGTCGTCGAATATCTGAGTGGCGGTATTCATGAGCCGCCTCCTTGGAACTGCTGCCGGAGGCGCGGATTCAACCAGGCTGCGATGATGTCACTCACTAGATTGAAGAACACGATCAAGGACGATAGGAACACCGTTG
>JAAEZV010000033.1 GCA_018222695.1 Gammaproteobacteria bacterium | reverse complement strand
TCCCGCCTTTCTCCATGAAGGCAAGAATGACCTCGAAAATTCCCATCGACAGCTACCCTCCTGGGTAATCAGTTGTGCGCGCGCTCGGAATGCTCCGCCACAATGCCAGTAGCTTGCTCGTTCAGCACATGAATGATGCGCTGTGAGCGGCCGTTGACCACTGTGTGCAGCAATACCGTCGGTATCGCGACCAACAGGCCCAGAACCGTCGTTACCAGTGCGGAAGAAATACCGCCCGCCATCGCCTTGGGATCTCCCGCACCAAAAATGGTGATAGCTTGGAAGGTAATGATCATACCGGTCACCGTACCGAGCAGACCCATCAGCGGCGCGACTGCCGCGATGATCTTCAGCAGCGTCAGACCTGACTCCAGCTTGGGCGTTTCGCTGAGAACGGCCTCGGCCATTTTCAGTTCCAACGTCTCGGGATCCATGTTGGGGTTGGTCTCGTGGACCTTGAGTACACGCCCCAGCGGGTTGTCATCACGGGCAGAGCTCGACTTGAGCTGCGAGGACACCTTGCCGCCCACTGCCGTGAGCACAATCAACCGGTAGATAGCCAGAATAAAGGCAAAAGCACCCACCGCCGTAATGGCGTAGCCCACGTAGCCACCCTGATGCCAACGCTCAGTGATGGTTGGGCTGTCAATGATGGCCGCGAGGAACGAGCCCCCGGTTGGACCCGTCGGATCAATACCAAACTGCGTCAGACCAGACTGAGAACCCGCGAGATCCTGAGCCTGGGAATTGAAGCCGCCGCCTGGCTGACGGGGCAACTCTGCCAACTTGTCGACGTTGAAGGAGAGGTAGTTACCGTCGGTATCAACGATATTGAAAGCACCGACTCGCACCACTTCGCGCTCGCTGAGCTCACCAGAAGGTGTCGCGACCTGCGCAGTGAACCGGCTGACTTCGCCCTGCTCACGGATTTCACGCAGCAGTTCAAACCAAACCCGCTCGATCTCCGCAATGCTCGGGAGCTGGTCAGAGCCAGACATCTTGGCAATTAAGTCCTTAAGGAAGCCTTCTCGGCCGGGATATTCGGAGCTGACCAGTGACACCTCAACGTTGGATGCCAGGTCACCTGAGGCCGCCGTAAGGTGGCCAAACAGCTCGGAGAGCGTACCCAGACGCTCGCGCAATTGCTCCTGCTTGGCAGCAATCAGCAGTTCGTTTTGTTCAAACTGCTTCTCGAGTCGCGCTGAGCGGCGCTCCTCGCGCGTGCGCTCTTCCTCAGCCCGCTTTAGCGCGGCTGCCTGATTGGCTTTGTCCTGAGTAAAGCGGGCTTCACGCGCCGCGTTTTCAGATGAGGCACGCGCCTGACCCTGCTTGACCAGATTCAGCAGCTGGTCGAGGTTCTCGGCGGCTATCTCCTGCGGCGTCGGGGGTGGCGGTGCTTCCGCGTCGGCTTCCTCTTGAGCAAAGGTCAAGGGTGCAATCAGCGCGCTCGCCAGCACGATGGCAGATACTTTCAGCAATTGAGAACGCATTTCAGTTCGCCTCCGGCGCAGATACAGGCATGTTCAAGAGCTCAATCGTCGCCTGCTTCTTGGCGATTCGAACTCCCTTGCGGACGGCAGCAGCGTAATCGCCAGCTGACAACTCTTCCCAGCTTTGGGAATCTTTATTCCAGGCACCGGTCTCGGCGCCGTCTGTGCTTTGGTAAACCAGCGCAACGCGGCCAATACGCAAAATATCGACTTCGCGGTCGGCACCACCCAGCTCAATCGTGTCGGTGTAGGCTTCTATACCGCGACCGTACTGCAGTTCAATCGAGTAAAGCTCCAGCACCTGCCGAAACGCCTCGGCGGAGGTCACGTCGGAGCGGTCCATGTTGGCTCGCACCGCCTCGATGTTCCCCAGTCGGGTATCGAGATCAAACGGCATATCCAGATTGATGAACTGCTCCAGGCCATCGAGCATGCGTGTCACGAGCGGCGGGATCTGCCGCTGAATCACCGACGCTTCCGCAATCGAGGCATCGATATCGCGGATACGCTTCTCCTGGTTAGCAATCTGTCGCTCAAGCCGCGCGTTGTAGACCTTTAGTCCGTCTACCTGCTTCATTACGGTCTTGTAGTCAGACAGGAGGCTAGCGGTCTCATCGGACAGGCGGTCAATCTTGGCTTGTGACGCCTTGGCCGCTGCTGTGCGCTGCTTGCCGACCTCAACGATAGGATCGATGGACTGCGCGCCCGCAATGGACGCACCGCCGCCGATGCATATCGCCGCCAGCAGGGTTTTCAATCGAGTCGTAGTCATGGGGTTGATACTTCCTCTCAAAAGCAAATCGGGGGTGAGAGCACCGTCAAGCGGGCCCTCACTGAATCTGAGTCAGTGGCTTTTTATTAAATGCCATCAAACAGTGGGGGAGGGAATTTACCGTGTACGTTTCGGCAACGCAAATGGTTTCATTGCTTCATCTGGGGCCTTTGTCACGCTTTTTGTGGTGGCGTCAGCTCGACAACGGTGAAGGCATGGCTGTTGCCCCCCTCAGCGGCATATTGGGCCGTCTCGACTTCCTGCCAGCCAGCCAATAAATCGAGGTCAAAAACCACGTCTCCAGACACCTGACCCTGCACACGGGTCAGCACCACTTTATCGGCTCTGGGCAGTGCCAGACGATAAATTTCGGCGCCACCTACTATCATCGCAGCGTCCGCGCCATCAATCAGCGCCTGTTCAAACGCCCGTTCGAGGGCCGCTTCGAGGGTGTGGCAAGTCAACACGCCGTCGTGCTGCCAAGAATCGTCTCGTGTGATCACAATATTGCGCCGCCCAGGTAGCGGAAAACCCACGCTCTCAAAGGTTTTCCGGCCCATGATGATGGGCCGTCCTATCGTCGTGCGCTTGAAGTGTTGCAGATCGTCCGGCAGCTCCCATGGCAAAGCATCGCCCCGGCCGATGACGCCGTTTTCAGCCGCCGCCAGCACCAACACAACGGGAACGTCGTTTTCCGGCCGCTGCCCTGTCATATCGCCACCGGAGCCGAAATGTTGGGGGCCGGATCGTAACCCGTGAGCTGGAAGTCCTCGAATCGGTAGCCATAAATGGAATCCGGCTTTCTGAGGATCTCCAGCGAGGGCAGCGCCCCTGGGGTTCGCTCCAACTGGGTAGTGACCTGCTCACCGTGGTTGCTGTAGAGGTGTGCGTCACCCAGCGTCACCACAACCTCCCCCACCGCCAGGTCGCACTGCTGTGCCAGCATATGAACCAGCAGCGCCACCGAGGCAATATTAAAGGGCAAACCCAAAAAAACGTCGCTTGAACGGATATAGAGCTGCGCGGATAGCGCGCCGCGACCCACATAAAACTGGTAGAGGAGATGGCAAGGCGGCAACGCCATGCGTCCTGCGCGGACATTTTCCTGCGGGCTTATGGTCTCATCCGGCAGGTATTCGACGTTCCACGCATGGAACAGGATGCGCCGGCTCTCGGGGCGATGCCTCAAGCAGTCCACGACGTAATCGATCTGGTTGATGCTACCGCCGTCCCGGGTAGGCCACGCATGCCATTGGGCACCATACAGCGGACCCAGGTCACCTTCTTCGGTCGCCCACTCATCCCAAATACTGACCCCATTTTCGCGCAACCATTGAGTATTGGTGTCGCCGCTCAAAAACCAGATCAGCTCGTTGACGACGCTTTTAAAATGCACCCGCTTGGTGGTCAGGATGGGAAACCCTGCCGCGAGGTCGAATCGCAATTGACGCCCGAAGACCGAGCGGGTGCCCGTGCCAGTGCGGTCACCGCGGTCTATTCCGCTGTCGCGGATATCTTTGAGTAAATCGAGATACGCCTGCATAGCAGCCTCATCGGTTTTTGGGGCGATAAGCCCAGTAGAGTAAACACAGCCCAGCGATCATCATGGGCACACACAGCAGCTGCCCGCGCGTCATCCAGCCCAAGGCGTCGAAGCCAATATGGGCATCAGGTTCGCGGAAAAACTCCGCGATAAAACGGAGCACGCCGTAGCCAATGAGGAAAGCGGCGGATACCGCCCAGGCGGGTCGGGGCCTGCGGCTAAACCACAGCAACACCAGAAACAGCAAGCAACCCTCCAGCGCGAACTGGTAAAGCTGGGAGGGGTGGCGAGCCAGTGCTAGCGGGTCGTTGGGGAATATCATGGCCCAAGAGACGTCTGTTGGCCTGCCCCATAACTCCTGACCAATGAAGTTACCGAGTCTTCCCAGCGCCAGGCCCACCGGCGTCAGCGGCGCGACAAAATCCATCAACTGACCCCACTGAATGCCGCGCTGGCGGGCAAACAAGGCCATGGCCGCCAACACGCCCAGAAGGCCCCCATGAAAGGCCATGCCACCCTCCCAGACGCGAAACAGCCACAGTGGGTCAGAGACCAAGCGCTCAAAACCATAAAAAAGGGCGTATCCCGTGCGCCCACCCAACACCACGCCGATCGCCGCATAGAAAATGAGGTCATCGACTTGATCTCTCTTTAGGGGCGAATGAGGCTGCGCGCTTCGCCGGCGCGCCAACCACCAGGCAAATGCCAGACCACCGATATAGGTCAGGCCATACCAGTGCACCTTGATCGGGCCCAGCGCCACCGCCACCGGATCTATCTCTGGATAGGGCAGCACCTACACCGCGCTCCCGCGACGCAGGAAAATATCCAGACCGCGATCACCCAGCGCTTGATCTAGCGCGCTCACGACTTCCTGTGACGATCTCAGAGGACGCAGGGTTGCCAACAGTTGTGCCAGCTCGTCCCTGCTAAACGCGCTCAATACCCGCTTGATCACCGATAAACTCCCCGCATTCATGGACAGTTGATCAAAACCCATCGCCACCAGCAGCGGCGCCGCACGAGGATCCCCTGCCAGCTCGCCACAAATGCTGACCGATTTATCGTGCTGATGTGCCGCATCAATAATGTCGCGCAACGCAGCCAGCACAGCGGGGTGTAAGGCCTGATACAAATCCGCCACCCGCGCGTTGCCTCTGTCGACGGCGAGCAGATACTGGGTCAGATCATTGGAACCCACCGAAAGGAAATCCGCTTCTTCCGCCAGCGGACCCGCTAGATATACAGCGGCGGGCACTTCAATCATCACGCCGATGGGGGGCAGATCCGCACTGAAACCCTCGCTCATGACCTCGCTATGGCAGCGCAAAATTAACTCCCGCGCAGATCGCAACTCATCTATCGCAGTCACCATGGGGAGCAAAATACGCAGGTTGCCCAGCCCCTCGTTGGCCTTGAGCATAGCGCGCACCTGCGTCAGAAAAATCTCCGGGTGGTCGAGGGTCACTCGGATGCCCCGCCAACCCAGAAAAGGGTTGGATTCCTCAATCGGGAAATAGGGGAGCGCCTTGTCGCCACCGATATCCAGCGTTCTCATGGTCACAGGAGAAGGATGCAGAGCCTCCAGCTGCTCGCGATACAGCTGCCGCTGCTCCTCCTCACTGGGAAACCGATCGCGCAGCAGAAAACTCACCTCGGTGCGATACAACCCGACACCCTCAGCGCCAAACTCCCTCGCCCGCTGCACATCGGCTGCGACGCCTGTATTGACCCATAGCGGCACAGCGTAACCGTCTGACGTCGCCGCCGGCTGCTCAGCCAGCGGCGCTAGCTCCTCAAAAAGCGCCTCATCCTCTGCCAGCAATCCCTCGAACCGTGACAGCAAATCGGGATGTGGATTCACGTAGACCCGACCGTTGTAACCATCGACGACCAGCTGCCGATCGGGTAGCTGCTTGAGCGGCAGATCCTCCACGCCCACAACGGCCGGAATGCCCATCGCTCTCGCGAGAATAGCGGTATGGCTATTGGCGCTGCCGCGCATCGACACAATACCTACCAACTTTTCCCGCGGAATTTCTCCCAACGCTGAGGCGGTGAGCTCCTCGGCCACCAGCACCGTCGCATCGGGATAATCGATCTCCTGACGGTTCGCGTCCTGCAAGTACCCCAGCACCCGGGTGCCAAGATCGCGGACGTCCACTGCGCGCTCGCGCAAATAAGAGTGCTCCATACGTTCAAAATGGCGAATGTGACGGAGCATGACCTGGCTCAGTGCGCCCTGCGCCCACTCACCGGCTTTAATCAGCGCCGCCACCTCTCCGCCCAGCGCGGAATCGTCCAGAATGCTCAGATAAACCCCAAACAAAGCGCGATCTTCGGGACCCAGCTCGTCTTCGAGGTTCTCAGCAACCTGCTGAATATCGCTGCGAACGCTCGCCAGCGCCTCTCTGAAGGCCTTCAGCTCAGCCCGGCGATCCGATGATTCCCTCGACGGCACTGTTTGCAAGTCGGCATGGGGCGAAACCCAGGCTGCTATACCGATACCGATCCCAGAGCACGCGGCCACCCCTGACAGGCGCGCGCCGCCCTCCGCATCCTCCGGCACCGTCGCCGACTTACGGATCACACCCGCCAGCTCTGCGTGTGCGATCAGACCTGCCAGCTGCGCTGACACGGTAATGAGGAAAGCCTCCTCGTCTTCCGAAAATCGGCGGTGATCGCCCTGCTGCACCACTAAGACACCCAGCAGATCACGCTGATGCACAATGGGTGCGCCAAGAAAAGCATTGAAAGGCTCTTCACCCAGGCCCTCAACCAACTGAAACTGGGGGTGCGCGCTGGCATCATCCAAATTCAGTGGTTCTTCGCGGGTGGCAACCCAACCCACCAAGCCCTCATCGAAACCCAGCCCGAACTGACCGACCTTCTCTGAGTTCAAGCCCTCGGTCGCACGAAAGACCAGTTGTTGTTTGGCTTTGTCATGCAGGTAAATCGTGCAGACATCGGTGTGCATCGCGGCTCTGACTTGAGCGACGATCAGCGCGAGCGCGTCTTCAAGGGAGTCCGCAGCGTTCACGTCCTGAATCAGCCGGCGCAGCACCTCAAGCATTAACGCTGTCTCCTGCGTCTGCGCTGAGTGCGTGGCTTTGGCGCCAAACGACCTGCCAACTGGCTCAATGCCTGCCGGTATACCGCCTGCTTGAAGTCAACGACGGCGGTCACGGGATACCAGTAGCTCACCCACTTCCAATGATCGAACTCGGGGTCATCGTGGGCCGCCAGATTGATATCACTCTCAGCGCCTGTGAGGCGAAGCAAAAACCAAATCTGCTTCTGGCCGATACAGACGGGGTCCTCGGTTTTGCGAATGAAACGCTTGGGCAGGCGATAGTGAAGCCAGCCCTGGGTGCGACCCAACAGCTCGACGGACTCCGGGCGCAGCCCCACCTCTTCCTCCAGCTCTCGGTACATCGCCGCCTCAGGACTCTCATCGCGGTTCATGCCACCCTGGGGAAACTGCCAGGAGTCGCGACCGTTAATACGACGACCCCACAAAACCTGATCGTGGTCATTACAGACCACAATTCCCACGTTGGGGCGAAAGCCGTCGCGGTCAATCACGCGTTCTTTGTCTTCTGCTTGCTCCAAGATCGCTTTCCGGAAGTTGATCAGATAGTGGCCCGGGATTGAGGCAAGGGCCTTCTGTCCGTATTCTTCCACACATCCTCCTTCGACGGCACGTGGGGAGACATCTTTCTTCGATAGCGAATCGGGCCACCCTATGGCACTGGCGATATTTGACCTCGACAACACGCTGCTGGCGGGCGACTCCGACCACCGATGGGGCGAGTTTTTATGCGATGCCGGCTTGGTTGAGGCAGACACCTTCCGGCTAAAAAACGACGCGTTTTACGCCGACTACCAGTCGGGTCAGCTCGATATGACGGCCTACCTCGACTTTGTACTCGAGCCGCTGACCGGGATGGCGCGATCAGCCGTCCGGTCGCTGCAGCGGCAATTCGTCACGGAGTGCATTGAACCGATGCTGCTCGACAAAGCGTTTGATCTGCTTAACGAGCACCGTATCAAAGGAGATACGCTACTCATGATGACCGCCACCCATACAGTGGTGGCTGAGCCGGTGGCAGCGAGGCTGGGATTTGAGCACTGGCTCGCTAGCGGGGTCGGCATACAGGACGAATGCTATACCGGTAAAGCCCAGGGCAGCCCCTGCTTTCGGGAGGGCAAGGTCACTCATCTCGCCACCTGGCGGCAGCGCCATCCCGAGGCCGGAGACCCCGCCAACAGCTGGTTCTACTCTGACTCTCACAACGATCTACCGCTGTTGAGTGCAGTGGGGCATCCGGTAGCCGTGGACCCTGACGACACCCTCCGCTCACACGCTGAGGCCAATCAGTGGCCGATCATGTCACTGCGCTAACGTCAGACAATATCAATGAGCAAGGGGGGGATTCACCCGCCGCGGTAGTAGCGATCACCGTCAGTCACCCGGGTAAGATGGGATAACCAGGCAGCGTGCTCCGCGAGAACAGAGCTCAGCTGAGCGCCTGCCCCATGAACCAGCGTTTCATCCAGGCCTGTTGATCCACCAGACCCAGTCCAATATTGCGCGCAATGACTGCCAGCGGGTTCCGGCTGCCAAAGCCGCGCTTGAATCCCTCCATCGCAGCCATCATGGCGAGATTTTCAGTCTTTCTCTGGCGCTGATAGCGCTTGAGCACGACCGGGCTGTCGACCGCCAAACCTTTGGCTTTACCCGCTGCCAGTTCTTCGGCCAGCACCCTGACATCGCTGAGACCCAGATTGATACCCTGGCCTGCGAGTGGGTGAATACTGTGCGCAGCGTCCGCCACCAGCACCAAGCCCTCATCGATGTAGTCAACCGCATGAGACTGCCTGAGAGGAAAGCTCGCTCTCGGACCCACAGCGAGCGCCTGCGGCGCATCATGTCCCAGCGCGCGATTCAGCGCCGAGACAAATGCCTCATCCGACAGCGCCGCGATCCGCTCGTGCTGCGCCTCATCCAGTGACCAGACGATGGCCACTTTGTCTTCGTCAGCGAGTGGTAGCAAAGCGAGCGGACCACTGTCGAGGAAGGCCTGCCAGCAGGTGTCTTGATGACGGGATGACAGTGCCACGGTGCCCACGATAGCGCTCTGCTCATAGCTCCATTGCCGCGCTGGCATGGCCGCCCACTCGCGCACTCTTGAGCGCGCACCGTCCGCCCCCACGGTGAGGGGCGCGCAAAAGGTCGATCCTTCCTCACAGCGAATTTCCCAGCCAGAATCGGTGTGCGTCATGTCGTCCATGGCACACTCCCATAGCACCTCAACACCGGGGCAGGTTTCCGCACATTGCAACAGCGCCTGCAGCGTCAGCCGGTTCTCAACAATGTGTCCGAGATAGGGGGCATTGACCTCGCTGGCGTCGAAGCCGATACGACCGCTGCCGTGGCCGTCCCACACCTTCATGCCGGTGTAGCAACCGGTGCGGCGCGCGGGTATCGCTGACCAGGCTCCCAGCCTCTCCAGAAAAGCGATCGATACCGGTGTCAGTGCGCTGACACGCAGGTCCCAGTCAGCAATAGCTCTATCGGCCGTGGGTGGCAGCGGGCGCTTAGCGCCATCGATTACCGTGACACGGAACCCCTCCCGCCCCAGCGCGCTCGCCAGCGACAGACCGGCGACCCCCGCGCCCACAATCAGGATATCGGGATGTGTCATGGCCCGCTCAACCTAGTCACCCAAGAGAACCGCGGGCATTGCGCTGACCGGTGCCAAGGTTGGCAACCCGGGCACGCGCTGCAGGAACCAGATCGAGCAGTGCCAACGACAGATTTCTCGGTGCATCAAGCAGCAGGCCCCGGCGATTGAATAGCGTCGCCAGCAGGTCCGTACTTCTTGTAATAAAGTGCTGCTCGTCAGTGGCGTGCTCAAGGTAGTGATTCAAACTACCCAACTGGCCAATGGGTTGACCTTCGCGTACCGCTATCGCCAACTCAGACGCCAACAGTCCCGCCTCCCGTAGCGAGAGGTTGAGACCCTGTCCTGCCACCGGGTGCAGCGTGTGCGCCGCATTCCCCACCAGAAGAAATCCTGATCGATATTGCTCAGAGGCATTGAGACGCACCAGCGGCCACTGGCTGCGCTGCCCTACATCGCTGACTCGGCCGAGTCGCCAACCGAAGGCGTTCTGAAACGCGGAGATAAAGGCTTCGTCCCCCAAGTTGCCAAGGGTCTCGATCTCTTTATCCGGGACCGACCACACCACATTAAAGCGCTGCTCTGATCGCGTCAGGGACGGCAGTGGTAGCACCGCCAGGGGACCATGGGACGTGAAGCGCTCGAAGGCACGCCCCTGCTGCACTCCGGGAAAGCTCGCATTGAATACCACCGCGTGATTGCCGGTGGGACGCTCCTCCACACCGATACCGAGCCCTTCAAACCACGCCTCGGCAACACCTGCAGCGAGCAGCACCAGATCTGCAGTGAGTCGCTCGCCATCGTCGGTCTGCACGGCCGGCCTCTCCGCACCCGCCTCCAGCGAAACACAGCGGACAGGCGCGCGGACGGTCACACCCAATTGTTCTGCGCGTGCCAGCAGGGCACGCCCGAGCTCGTGATTCTCCACCACATAACCCAATGCCGGTACGTCGAGCTCTTCGGCCGTCATCACAGTGCTGCCAAAGTGACCACGATGGGATACATGGATATCGCCGATCGCACCGGTGTGCGACGCCAGCGCGGACCAAAGCTCCCAGCGGTTCAAAAGCTCTACCGAATGTAGGTTCAACGCTGAACCCCGAGTATCCATGGGGTTGGGTGTTCCCGATCGAAAGGGATGCGCTTCCAATAAGGTGATGTCCAAGGTCGGGGTCTCTGTCGCCAGCGCGATCGCGAAGGAGAGGCCTGCCAGACCTCCCCCGAGAATCAGGACTTGCTGCCCGTTGCTCATGACGCCTCGGACATCAGTGCCTCAATCTCATCCGCGCGCTTGGGCACATCAGCAGTGAGTACGTCGCAGCCGGTTTCTGTCACCGCCACGTCGTCTTCAATACGAATGCCAATGCCGCGCCAGCGCTTGGCGACCTTGGTGTTGTCGGCTGCAATGTAAATACCGGGCTCAATCGTCAGCACCATCCCGGGCTCGAGCTGCCGCCAGCGCCCGTCGATGCGATAGTCGCCCACATCGTGCACGTCGAGACCCAGCCAGTGGCCTGCGCGATGCATATAGAAGTCCCGGTATGCCTCGGCCTTGATCAACTCCCGCTCCTTTCCCTTCAGCAGGCCCAGCTTAATGAGGCCCCGTGTGATCACGCGCACCGTGGCATCGTGGGGCTGATTCCAGGTGTTTCCCGGGCGCACCTTGGCAATCGCGGCGCGCTGTGCCTCAAGTACCAGGTCATATATCGCCCTCTGTTCTGGAGAAAATTGGCCGCTGACCGGGAAGGTTCGTGTGATGTCGGCAGCGTAGCCCTGATATTCGCAACCGGCATCAATCAGCACCAGATCGCCGGCCTTCATCCGCGACGCGTTTTCGGTGTAATGCAGCACGCAGGCATTGGCGCCCGATCCTACAATGGAGTTATAGGCTGGAAATCGCGCACCATGCTCTGAGAAAGTGTGCTGAATCGCCGCCTCAAGATGGTACTCGTATCGCCCGGGCTGACACTCCTGCATGGCCCGCACATGTGCCGCCGCGCTGATTTCCCCCGCCTTTCTCATGACACGAATTTCCGCTGCAG
>JAAEZV010000032.1 GCA_018222695.1 Gammaproteobacteria bacterium | reverse complement strand
GCGGTAGAAATTCAGCATCTCCCTACCGATCCCCATGCCCAAAGAGGTCGCCGCTTGCCGCAGCGGTCGAACTTTGTCATCCCGGGGCAGAAATGCCCGCGCGATGGGGTTCACCATGCTCACGATGTAATGATTGGTCGAGAACAGGCGCGACAGACGCTTGGCGGGCAAATCGTCGGCAACAGAGCCATCAACCCATCGTCGGGCAGGCAAATAGGGTTGTGTCTCTCCTCGTTCATTCTTGGCCTGCAACATCACTGCGGGGAACACACCGGGAATAGCACAGGAAGCCATCGCCGCAGAGCGCAAATAAACGTTGGGTGAAGACACGGCATTGAGCAGCCGGGAACGCTGATGCGGCTCAGCAGGTGCGACAGTAATACTGACCTGACGCCCCGTCTTGGCATAGGCCTCCCCAAACGTCAGGTCTGGGATGGTCGCAGCAATCAATTTTTCGGTGTCCTCCGCCGTCAATCGGCTACCCATTCCTGACACCCACTGCCAGAGCACGCTCTTACTACCTTCGTCGTCGGAGTCCATCATCCCCACGAGGTCAAGCTCTGCCATTTCCTCATCGGTATAGGCCGCCAGCGCTGCGGCCACAATCGAGCCCGCACTTGAGCCGGAAATCACCCTGGGCAGCAGACCTTGCCGGAGCAGTTCGCTGACCACACCGACATGCAAAAAGCCGAGCACACCACCGCCACTGAGCATCAGTGCAGAGCGGCCGTAACAGACGTTGCTGCGATAGAAAAAATCGAGTTTCTGCTGGGTAGGAATGACTTCGTCGGGCAACTCGGCCAATAACCTCAGCGCCTCGTCGATTTCCTGAATGTACTGCTCTATCACTACCTTGGTTCCAGACTTGGCCTGACGATAAAGCACGCTCTTGCCCATGCCACCCATGTTGCCGTGGATGCCTTCATTGAGCGCATACAGCAAACCGGTCCAATCCTTTTGCTTGCGGAACTTGCGCAGTCGATCCAGCCGGTAGCGGATTTGCGCATGATCATAGAGCTCTGAGGGCTCCTCTTGCCGCCACTCGGCTTTACCGGTCAGGGCGTCATGGTCGCGGGCCGCCGACAGCCAGTCCTCATAGGACTGCGCTGTGTCCATGTGCTCTTCTAGCTGCCGCAACTCAGACTTACTGGCCAATTACCGCTCCTTGACTACCCGCTGGCTATGCATCAATACGCGATGACCAGCATAGAGGCTCATCCAGGTTCATAACAGCTTGACAGCTGAGAAAGTCACATCGCGTCGCGATAGGCATCCTGCAGATGTCGTTTATAGAGCTTACCGTTGTCCATCCGCGGCAATTGCTCCAGAAAATCGACCTTCCTTGGCACCTTCACGCTAGACAAGCGCTCGCGCATCCAGTCGATCAACTCCGCCTCGGTGTCGTCGTTCGCATCAGCCCAGTCTAGAGGCTGCACCACCGCCATCACTTCCTCCCCAAATTCGGGGTGCGGGATGCCAAACACCGCCACATCCGCCACCTTGTCATGGGAAATCAGTAGGCCCTCAATTTCCGCCGGATACACATTGACGCCTCCCGTGATGATGGTGAAGTTTTTGCGGTCGGTGAGATAGAGAAAGCCATCCTCGTCCAGGTAGCCCACATCCCCCATCGTGCTCCAGCCATGTTCATTAAAGGCGTTCTTGGTCTTCTCGGGCTCGTCGAAGTACTCAAACGGCCGGCTATTCGCAAAGTACACGTCGCCGACCTCACCCGGCCCCAGCACCTCGCCGTCTTCACCCAAAATTCTTGGCTCACCAATGATGGCCTGGCCTACAGAACCCTTGTGCGTCAGCCAATTCGCCGAATCAATGATGGTAAAGCCGTTGCCCTCGCTACCCGAGTAGTACTCCACAATGACCGGGCCCCACCAATTGATCATCGACTCTTTCACATCGATCGGGCACGGCGCTGCCGCGTGAATCGCGCACTTCATTGAACTCAGGTCGTATTGCGTTCGCGCGTTCTCGGGCAGCTTCAACATGCGCACAAACATAATCGGGACCCACTGACTGTGGGTCGCCTTATATCGCTCAATCAATGCCAGAGACTGCTCTGGATCGAACTGCTCCATGATCAGCGAGGTACCACCGAGACCCAACACCATGATGTTGTAGTGCAAAGGCGCTGCGTGATAGAGCGGCGCGGGCGACAGATAAATGGTATCGACACCAAAACCGAAGAAAGCGCCAACACTGCCCGACATCGGGTGATCGGTGTGAATGCTCTCTGCGTGAGGCGCCCAGTAGACCCCTTTTGGCTTGCCAGTCGTTCCTGACGAATACAGCATCGGCGCACCGAGAAACTCATCCTCGATAGGCGTTTCAGGCAAACTTCCCAGCTGTTCGTCCAGGCGCTCAAAACCTGCAATGTCGCCGCCAACAGAGAGGCAACGGCTCAACCCGCTCGACGCAGAGGCCGCCTCGAGGGCCACATCAGCGAGACTCGCCGACGCGATGAAGAGCTTCGCTTTGCAATTGGTAATGATGTACGCCGTCTCATCCTGCTTCAGATGCGTGCTGATCGGCGTAAAAATGATCCCCGCGCGCAAAGCCCCCTGAGCGACCTGCAAAAACTCCCGGCAGTTCTTCATCATGATGGCGATGTGATCGCCGCGGTTCACGCCAGACGCGCGCAGCAGATGGGCAACCTGATTTGATCGGCGATCCAACTCAGCGTAGGTCACAACCTCACCGGAGTTGGCCATGATGTATGCCGGCCGATCGGGGGTTTCAGCGGCGAAGGCAGAAAAATGTGGCATGGCGTCACTCTCTTTTGGGCGTATTATTCGTAGGCACTATACAATTTCGAGACCAAGATGGTAGCGGTAGCAGAGCGCATGGCGGGGCATGAAATTCGAGCCCGATGCCGGACGGCAGACTTCACGCAGCAGACTTCCGGCCTGGCACCGGGCTACGTCCAATGCAATATCGTGATCCTCCCAGCCGACGACGCAGCGCATTTTGAGTCGTTCTGTACACTCAATCCCAAGCCCTGCCCTCTGCTCGCTGTCAGCAATCGGCCCGGAGATGTTTCGCTACCCAAACTGGGTGTCGATATCGATATCCGGACCGACGTGCCACAGTATCGCGTCTGGCATGAAGGCGTGCTGACTGGGCAACGACACGATATCGTCGAGCTCTGGCAAGATGATTGGGTGGCTTTTGCACTGGGGTGCTCGTTTTCCTTCGAGGAGGCGTTGATCGCCGCGGGCATCGAGATCAGAAATATCAGCGAAGGGGTCAACGTCCCGATGTATCGCACCAATATCGACTGCAAGAGCGCCGGACCGTTTGGCGGCAAAATGGTGGTGAGCATGAGGCCGATGCCCGCCGCCGATGCGATCGAAGCAATCCAGATCTGCTCCCGATATCCATCCGTCCACGGTGCACCGATACATCTCGGTGATCCGCATGCCATCGGCATCGCAGATCTGGCGCAGCCCGACTTTGGTGAGCCCGTGACGCTGCGAGCTGATGACGTGCCCCTCTTCTGGGCCTGCGGGGTGACGCCGCAAGTAGCGCTGGAATCAGCCCGCTTACCGATCGCGGTGACCCATGAGCCGGGGCACATGCTGGTGACTGATTTAAAAAATGCAGAGTTGGCAAGCTAGGCATGACAAAAGAACTGACACTCAACTGTGACATGGGAGAGGGTTTTGGGCCCTGGGAAATGGGAGACGACAAAGCCATCATGCCGCTCATCGATGCCGCCAACATTGCCTGCGGCGGGCATGCCGGCGACCCCACTACGATGCGACGTTGCGTGGAGCTGGCGAAACGCCACAAAACGGAGATAGGGGCTCACGTCTCCTACCCGGATAAGCAGGGCTTTGGTCGGCGGTCCATGGATCTGCGCGGTCAGGAACTCGTCGATCTCATGCTCTATCAAATCGGCGCACTCGATGGTATCGCCAGAGCTTATGGGTCCCGGGTGACCTTCGTGAAGCCGCACGGCGCGCTCTATCACGCCATGCTGGCCGACCCGGGAATCATGAATGACATTATGAGGGCCGTATCCTACTGGCACTCGGACCTCGATTTGGTGGTGCTAGCGACGCCGAGAGATCGTAAAACACTCCAACTCGCCGTAGAGCATGGCCTGACACTGCGTTACGAAGCCTTTGCCGATAGGGGTTACACCAGCCGAGGCTTGCTGCTGGGACGCGATAAGCCCGGTGCATTGTTGAGCCCCGCCGAGGCGGCAAAGCAAGCTGTCGCGATCTCCCAGAACAAGCTGAGGACGGCGCGGGGCAAAAGAATCCCCGTCAACGCCGATACATTGTGCGTGCACAGTGATACCCCCGGTGCGATCAAGATGATTCGGGCAATACGTCAGGCATTGGACGGCAACTGAATGGACTTTGAGCTGGGCCCGGCGGGTGAAGCGGCAATGCGCCTTGTTTTCACCGGGCCCCCACAGCCTGCGCTCACCAGGGCGCTCCTCAAAATAGAAACCCAGGCCAACCAGCGTTTTGGCTCGACGTTGACGGATAGCGTCATCGGCTACACCACCCTCACCCTTTTTTTCTCGGCCTCGGCTCTGGAAAGAGACCGCACCGAGGCATGGCTAAGAGAGCAAGCCGAGGTCATCGCTTTGACGGACGACTCTGACCCTGAGCATTCAGCGGCCGATGTCGTACTGCCCGTTCTATACCACCCCAGCGTTGCGCCCGACCTCGAGTGGCTCGCCGATGACCGAAGCCTGAGCATCGACAACGTAATCGCCCTGCACAGTGATGCCACCTACTTCGCTTACGCCACCGGATTTGCGCCGGGATTTTGCTACCTCGGCACCCTGCCCGCGGCGCTCCGAACCCCGAGACTCGACACACCCCGAGCGAAAGTTCCCGCTGGGGCGGTCGCCATTGCGGATGCGCAGACCGCGGTCTATCCCTGCGAATCCCCCGGGGGATGGCGACTTATCGGCGCCTGCCCTGAGCCACTCTTTAACCTGGGCATTACGCCGCCCGCTCGACTCAGCGTCGGCGCCACCGTTCGTTTCGAGCCCATCAACGAGGCGGATTTCCGCGCGCTGGGGGGTGTGATTGCGTGAACGGCTTGCAAATCCATAAAGCCGGCATCGCCAGTAGCGTACAGGATAGCGGGCGAGTCGGGACCTTGAGTCTTGGCATTCCGCCCTCAGGCGCTATGGACCGACCCGCACTCATGAGTGGTCAGCATCAACTCGGCCACCGACATGACGAAGCAGCAATTGAAATGGCTTACGCGGACTTCGCTGCAACATTGACCGAGGCCCATGACGTGGTGGTAACCGGCGCGCCAGTACAACTCCGCATCAATCAACAGGCCTGTAGATCAGAGGGCGTGCACCACATCAAGGCCGGCCAGACATTAGAGGTCAAAGCTACCCACGAAGGAATTTATAGTTATCTGCATCTATCCGGCGGCATCATGACGACACCGCAACTAGACAGCCGCAGCACCTCCCCGCGGGAGGGCATTGGGGGTCTGGATGGCGGCTTTCTAAAAGACGGTGACATCGTCCCGCTTGGCGCGCCCGATAAATCAGTATGCGCGTCGGATCCTCAACTGACCATCAAAAACCCGACAACAGTGTTGGAGCTTCGATTCGTAGCCGGCTTTCAGTTCGACGATTTCGCTGATGAAGCCATCAGAAGCCTGCTTGCAGAAGAATTTACTGTCACGGCCAAGGCTAATCGGATGGGCGTCATGCTTAACGGCGAACGTCTACACTCAGGTATCGCCGCGCTGTACTCGGAGGCAACCTGTTATGGCGCGATTCAGGTGCCCCCTGACGGCAACCCCATCATCCTGCTAAACGACCGGCAAACGGTCGGAGGCTATCCTAAGCCGGGAGCCGTGATCAGCAGTGATTGCCTGCGGCTCGCTCAATCGCGACCCGGGCAGCGGGTACGCTTTGCCGCGTGCAGTCCTGAAGAGGCAGACCGCATAGGCTGGCTGGAGCGGCACTATCTGGAGACACGTTTGCGTGACAGGCACTGACGCCACAACCCTCTCTGACCGCATTGAGGCGATGCTGGTCGCCCGCAATCATCGGGGTATGGCAGATGTGCGCGAGCAGTTGGCGCCAGGCTATCTGCTGCGCGCCGCGCAACGGATCAGCGCGAGCTCCGGCCGGGTCTACATCCTGACAGGTTTTCCGGTGGGAGATTCTTTTGAAACCGATGGGCCGGCCGGAGCCATGGCGCTTTACCGCCTATGCCAGCACCTCGGCAGTGACCCCGTCATCCTCTCCGATACGCAGGTCGTGGAAGCACTCCGGAACGATTTCAACTGCCTGTCATTGCCAAATTCGAGAGACGACGCTGCCAGTGCTGGAGCCGCGGCAGACATGCTTTACGGGGCACACCCCCCGGAGCTTTTCATCAGCATAGAACGACCAGGCAGCGCCGCGGACGGGCGCTGTTACAACATGGCCGGCCACGACATTACCGCGCGATGCGGCGGCGCTGAGCCCTACCTTGTAAAGGCCAACTGCCCTACCATTGCCATTGGGGACGGCGGCAACGAATTGGGGATGGGAAACGTGCTAGACAGCCTGTCGAAGCTGAATATTCAGCCTGCCGTAAGCACCTGTGACGAATTGGTGGTGGCGGACGTTTCCAACTGGGCGGCCTATACGCTTTGCGCCGTCACTCGCTGGCTCACAGACCCGAAAGCCAGTACTGAGCATCACATTCAGGAAGATCTGGAATATCTGGTGGCTCGCGGCGCGATTGATGGCGTGACGGGTGACGCGACACCCACCGAGGACGGCTTTCACGCCGAAGAGGGTGAGCGTCTTATGCAAGCGGTTCACAACGCGCTGACCTCAGGAGTTCGGGCATGACCATCGCTTACCTCAACGGTGACTATGCACCGCTCGCCGACGTTCGCATCTCACCGATGGATCGCGGGTTTTTGTTCGGCGACGGCGTCTACGAGGTCATTCCCTGCTACGACGGCAACATGGTGGCCTTGCAATATCATCTTGAGCGCCTCCACCAGTCGCTGGAGGGTATCGCCTTGTCGCCGCCGCAGTCTGACGCACAATTGACCAGCATCCTCAGCGAAGTCGTTGCTCGGAATGGAGCCGGTAATTTGGGGATATATCTGCAAATAACCCGCGGGGTGGTAGCAAAGCGCCAGCACGCCTTTCCCGAGCATCCGCTCCCGACGATCTTCGCTTATGCCTTTGACATCAGCCCGCCCTCCGACGGATCACCCGAGACTGCCTCGTGCTTTCGCGCCGTGACCCGACGGGACCAACGCTGGGGACGCTGTCACATCAAATCGACCGCCCTGCTTGGCAACGTTCTGCATATGATGGAGGCTGTTGAAGAGGACGCTGAGGAAGTACTGCTATTCAACGAGCAGGATGAGCTTACCGAAGCCGCGGCCTGCAATGTGTTTGTTGTATGCGGCGACAAGATCCTGACCCCCGAACTCGATCATCAGAAACTACCGGGAGTTACTCGACGCCAGTGCCTTGAGCTGCTCGAGACACATACAGACTGGTCAGTCGAGATCCGCCCAGTGAGCCGCGACGAGGTCCTCAGCGCGTCGGAAATTTGGCTGAGCTCCTCTACCAAGGAGCTGGCTCCTGTCGTCTCTGTGGATGGCAAGCCAGTCAATGAAGGGCGCCCGGGCGCCCGCTGGTCGGCAGCACAAAAACTCTTTCAGCAACACCGTTTCAGCAGCCCCTGATGTCACGCACAACGGCAGTGCACATCGATCTCGCCGCCATCAGCGAGAACATTCACACCCTTCGGGCGCCACTGGCGGCGCATCGCTTCATGGCCGTGGTGAAAGCCGACGCATACGGCCATGGCGCTGTCCGGGTCGCGCAACATATTGAGCCCATGGTAGATGCCCTCGCGGTCGCGTTTACTGAAGAGGCCGTCGCGCTCCGCGAGGCGGGGGTCAGTGCCCCGATACTGATTCTAGAGGGGCCCCACACTGCCAGCGACCTTGCTTTGGCCGGAAAACTCGACTTTTGGCCAGTCATTCACTCCGACGAGCAACTCGAGTGGTGCAAAACGCTGGGAGCAGAACTTTCTCAGGCATGGATCAAACTCGATACCGGCATGCATCGGCTAGGCTTTGCAGTCGAGCGGTACGCTGACATTCACGACGCCCTGCTCTCGTATGGCATTGGTGAGGTCACGGCGATGTCCCATCTAGCGTCGGCCGAGGAACCGAACGACGCACTCACCCGAGCACAACTCCGAACTTGGGAGGAAACGGTCCGCGACCGGAGCAACACCAGTCTTCACAACTCAGCGGCCACGCAGCATGCATTGTCGGGGCCCAGCGACTGGGTGCGCGTGGGTTACGCGCTGTATGGGGGACAAATCAAAGGACTGCAGAACGCTGTGCCGCTTCGCCCTGCAATGAGACTCTCCAGCTCGGTTATCGCTCTGCGCGACGTACTCACCGGCGAGTCCGTGGGTTATGGAGGTCGCTGGACTGCCCAGCGCGACAGCGTGATCGCCACATTGCCCGTGGGATACGGTGACGGCTACCCCTGGGGAGCGGCTGACGGAACACCCGTCGGGATCAACGGCGAGATCGCTCCATTGGTGGGCCGGGTCTCCATGGATATGGTGACAGTCGATGTGACGGACTGCTCGGACGTCAGCTTGGGCGGACTGGCGATTCTTTGGGGTGATCAGCCGACGATCGATGACGTCGCGGCGCACAGCGGCACCATCGGCTATGAGCTGATGGCCCGCCTGACCCCGAGAGCAACCCGCGTCTATCACACATGAGAGATGGCAGCCTTGGCACAACCTGTGCAGGCCCGCAGTGCTCATCCATGAGGATTCAGCTCTGTCATGAGTGACACCCAAGACACCCCCGACGCATTGCTCGCCGCCATTGATCTCGGGAGCAATTCATTTCACCTGATGATCGCCAAGTCTGATTTCGGAGAGTTACGGCCGGTTCAGGCATTAGCCGAGAAAGTGCAGCTGGGTGAGACGTCCAGCACCGCGATGCTGACCCCCGGCGCGATAGACCGCGGACTGGCCTGCCTTGAGCGATTCAAGCAGCTGATCGACAGCACCGCACCCGCCAAACTGCGTATTGTTGGCACCAACGCGCTGCGACGCGCTAAAAATCGGCAGGACTTTATCGAACCCGCGGAGCAGATCCTCGGCGCACCGATCGATGTCATCTATGGCCGAGAGGAGGCCCGTCTCATTTATCTCGGCGTCGCCCACACGCTCTCCGACGATGAGGACACTCGATTGGTGGTGGATATCGGCGGCGGCAGCACAGAGTTTATTCTCGGTGAACGATTCGAGCCCCTGCGCCTTGAGAGCCTGCAAATGGGCTGCGTCTCCTACGGTGAGGCGTTCTTTCCCGACGGCAAGATCACCAAGGAGCGTTTCGACGCGGCCTATCACCGGGCGCGCATCGAGGTCTCACATATTCGCCGCAACTACCACAGCGGATCCTGGAAAGAGGCAGTGGGGTCATCTGGCACACTGCGCGCCATTGAGACACTGATCACGACCGAGGGACATCGCGAGGAGGGTATTGATCGGGCAGCACTGGGCGAGCTGAAAAAACAGCTACTCACTTTCTCCCACATCGATGAGATCAACTTGGAAGGTCTCAGCGAGTCGCGTAAAAGTGTTGTCACCGCGGGTCTCGCGATCACGATGGGCATCTTTGACGGATTGCAGATTCCACTGATGCGCACCTCAACCGGCGCACTTAGGGAGGGCGTGATCTACGATCTGATTGGTCGATTCAGCCACGAAGATGTGCGCACGCGGACCATTTCAGCTATGCAGCAACGCTACTCGGTAGATCAGACCATCGCCGATCTGGTGACGCATAGGGTCGCGCTGCTCGCTGAAGCGACGCGCGAAGCCTGGCAGTTGGAACCCAGCGATATCGAACTGCTTGAGTGGGCTGGCGCACTGCACGAGATCGGCGTGGCTGTGTCACAGAAGAATTACTCCCAACACTCCGCTTATCTGGTATTGAACACTGACCTACCCGGCTTTGCCGAGCAGGATCAGGCCATTATGGCGGCTTTGATCGCCGGCCTGAGGGGAAAAGTCCGCTCTGAGATGCTCGACCCTATCTCAAAGCGAAAGCGCCAAACGGTGGCCAGAATGATGGTGCTACTCCGCCTCGCGGTGATACTGAAGCACGTCGAGGCTCTGGAAGCCCTGCCCGATTTAAGCGTATCCGCGGAAGAACAGACCTTAACGTTGGCCTTTCCGGAACAATGGGGAGCGGATCATCCGCTGACCATATGGGAAATTGAACAAAGCACCCCAGCTATGGAGCGGCTGGGGGGATCGGTGGTGCTGAACGCCGGTTAAAGGTCGTCAGTCTTACAGGTCGTAACCACGCTCGTCGTGGAGAACAATATCAAGACCCGCCGTTTCATCTTCCTGATCCACCCGCACCGACACGATGGCATTCACGGCGCGCAGCAAAACCCAGCTCACAATCGCGGTGTAAGCAAAGGTCGCGGCGATACCGGTTAGCTGAATCCCTAACTGACCCCCGATTGTGGTCACACCATCAGAGAAACCGTTACCGCTAAAGATCCCGAGAGCGGGTGAACAGAAAATACCGGCCATGAACAGTCCAAGCATGCCGCCGACTCCATGCACCGGGAAGACATCGAGGCTATCGTCAATATTTAGACGATTCTTGAGTGTAATCGTCGCGAAATAACAGATGACGCCTGCAGAGAGGCCAATCACCACAGCACCCGCCGGCCCCACTGAACCCGAAGCCGGTGTGATCGTGCCGAGTCCGGCCACCATACCGGTCACAATGCCCAGTACCGAGGGCTTCCCGTGCCGAAGCCATTCCATTGTCATCCAGGCTAAGGAGCCGCATGCCGCGGAAAGATGGGTCACCAGCATCGCCATGGCGGCACTGCTGTCCGCTGCCACCGCCGACCCGGCATTAAAACCAAACCAGCCTACCCACAGCATTCCTGCACCGGTCACTGTCATGGTCAGATTATGAGGGGGCATGGCCGTTGAGCCGAATCCCCTTCTCCCGCCCATTGACGTGGCCGCGATCAAGGCAGCGACACCGGCCGTAATGTGGACAACCGAACCCCCGGCAAAGTCCTGAAGGCCCATGTCGCCCAGCCAGCCCCCGCCCCAGACCCAGTGACAGATCGGCGCATACACCAAGACCAGCCAAAGAGAACTGAAAATCAGCATGGCCGAAAAACGCATGCGCTCAGCAAAGCCACCAACGATGAGGGCCGGAGTAATCACCGCGAAGGTTAACTGAAACATCACAAACAGCGTCTCAGGGATCGAGCCGCTCATGCTGTCCATCGTCACCTTCGCGAGAAACAGATTGCCCAAATCGCCGATCCAAGGGCCCTGCTCGACTCCCGATGAGCCAAACGCGAGCGTGTAACCCACGACAAACCACAGGACAGACATCAGCGCCGTCAGCGCAAAACATTGCATGAGCACCGACAGCACATTTTTTACTCTCACCAAACCCGCGTAGAAAAGGGATAGCCCCGGGATCGTCATGAACAGGAC
>JAAEZV010000031.1 GCA_018222695.1 Gammaproteobacteria bacterium | reverse complement strand
GATAGACCCGTCACTGACGATCAGATAAAAGCACTTTTGAATATTGCTGGGCGGGCACCGTCCGGTTCCAACATTCAGCCCTGGCACGCTTATATCGTGCGTCATGAGCGCAAACAGCGCATTACAGACGCCTGTTCGGCGCGTTATTTAGATGGTGATGAGGGTGAATACGAATACCACTACTACCCCCGTCAGTGGCGACAGCCTTATATCGGTCGACGCCGACAAACAGGCTTCGGGTTATACGGGCTGTTGGGAATAGAGCGGCAGGACGCCGAGGCAGTGAAAAACTACCGTGTGCAAAACTATCAGTTCTTTGGTGCACCAGTGGCGCTGTTTTTTACTATTGATCGGGATATGGAGCAGGGTAGCTGGGTCGACTACGGGATGTTCTTACAATCCTTCATGTTGGCAGCCCGGGAAATGGGATTGGAGACCTGTGCTCAAGCGGCGTTCTGCCCTTACCATGATACGGTGATGTCTATTCTGGAAGCACCCGCGGAGCAGATGCTTGTATGCGGTATGTCTCTTGGATACGCCGACCCGGAAGCGCTAATCAATACCTACCGCACAGAACGGCTGGATGCAGCGGAGTTCATGACGGTACTGGATTGATCAGCTGGCCCGCGCCACCATCTGTTTGGCGATGATCATGCGCTGAATCTCGTTGGTACCCTCTCCGATGCACAGCAGCGGCGCGTCCCGGTAGAAGCGCTCGATCTCATACTCGGGGGAGTAGCTGTAACCACCAAAGACCAGCATCGCATCCAAACTGTTTTG
This sequence comes from Gammaproteobacteria bacterium, assembly GCA_018222695.1. Classification (GTDB taxonomy): domain Bacteria; phylum Pseudomonadota; class Gammaproteobacteria; order Pseudomonadales; family Halieaceae; genus Luminiphilus. Next base: position 10,818 of record JAAEZV010000031.1, on the reverse strand, counting down.
CACCGCCGCTTCCGAGGCGAAGAATTTAGCTTGTCCTGCCTCCAGATCGCATCGCTCGTGGCGATCAAATTTGTCGGCGGCTTGATGCACCAATAATTCGGCAGCCGCCGCCCGGGTCGACATTTCGGCCAGTTTCAGTTGGATGGCCTGATGTTCGGCAATGGCCTTGCCAAAGGTTTTTCGATCCATCGCGTAATGAAGGGCCATATTGGTCGCACCCCTTGCCATCCCCGCGCCACGCGCCGCAATATTGATGCGCCCCAGCTCAAGGCCACCGGCAACCTGCTGGAAGCCCTTGCCTTCTTCTCCGCCCACCAAATTGTCTGCGGAGACTCGGAAGTCCTCAAAAATCAGTTCGGCGCTGTCGATGGAACGGTAACCCAGTTTCTTGAGCTTTTTGCCAACGCTAAAGCCCTCACCCTTCTCGCAAATAAAGAGGCTCATGCCACGGTGCGGCGGCGAGGCGCTGGGATCGGTCTTGGTGAGTACGGCGAGACAGTTGCCCTTAATGCCGTTGGAGATCCAGGTCTTGGTGCCGTTCAAGATGTAGTGATCACCATCTTTCTTGGCGACCAGACGAATACCTTGCAGGTCTGACCCGGCGTCGGGCTCGGTCAGGCCAATACCGCCACGCAGTTCTCCGGTGGCGAACTTGGGCAGAAAGTGCTCCTTCTGGGCCTGCGTGCCGGCGCGTTCGACACAGCTCGCCATGATCAGATGAGAGTTGAAGATGCCCGAGGGCGCCATCCAGACTTCACATATCCGCGAGACAATCCGTGCGTAGGTGGAGGCGCTCAGACCCAGGCCGCCATACTCCTCAGAGATCGTGGCGCCAAACAGTCCCAACTCTTTCATTTGTTCGACCAGGTCAACCGGGTACTCGTCCGCCTGATCGAACTCGCGCGCGATAGGGCGCAGCTCCTGTTCGACCCATTTGTCGATGGTGGCCAACATCTGTTGTTCGACCGACGCGTCGTGGCTCATGCTGTATCTCCTGAAAAACGGGCTTAAGCGGGGTTGCGCTTGGGAATGAGGATCTGCCGCTCAAACACGCAGACTTCGGTGTCGTCCTGGTTGATACCGCGCGTCAGCACGCTGACGATACCGGCATTGGGCCGCGAGCGTGACTCACGCTTGTCCAGCACTTCCGTGTTGGCGTAGAGGGTATCGCCCGGGAACACGGGAGCGGGCAATTTGATTTCTTTCCAACCCAAATTGGCGATGGCTGCCTCACTCACGTCTGACACGCTCATGCCCACGACGATCGCCACCGTGAGCGGGCTCGCGACCAGTGGCCTGCCAAACTCGGTCTCTGCGGCATACTCCTCATCAAAATGGAGCGGATGCGTGTTCATGGTCAGCAAGGTGAACCAGGCGTTGTCGTGCTGTGAGATGGTTCTTCCAGGCAGGTGGTGATAAATGTCCCCCACCGTGAAGTCCTCAAAGTGACGGCCGCTTTGGTGAGCGTAGCGCGACTTTGCAGAGGTTTTAGACATGATCAAATACCTTGTGAGAGCGATAGAACGGGTTGTGGTCACCCGATAACCATCTAAAATGTCTGGACAAGTGAAGTCTGGGGGGTTCAGACCTGTCATGCAAGTTGAGCAAGTAAAAAAGCGGCCCGGAGAGGGCGCGCAGGGCGGGTCTCGGGTGCCACTCTACCGGCAGATTTCGGACACGCTACTCGCTGGTATCCGTGAGGGAAAGTTTCCCGTCGGCACTTTTTTACCTGGCGAACTGGAGCTCATCGACCGCTTTGATGCCAGCCGGCATACAATTCGTGAGGCCTTGCGAGTGCTGGAAGACATGGGACTCGTGAAGCGACAGCGGGGCCGCGGCACGCTGGTGTTGTCCACCGAGGCCTCCCCAGCCTTCGTGCAAATGGTGCGCTCGCCGTCCGAGCTCTTCAGTTACCCCGACAGCAGTATTTTCAGATTGCTATCTGATGAGCGCGTCAAGGCGGATAAGCCCTTGGCCAAAGAGTTGGGCTGTCAGGTGGGAGACGAGTGGGTGCAGATTTCGGGCTTGCGGACGTTGGGGGACGATGGCATGCCGATCTGTTTGGCCGATGTCTATGTGATCCCCGAGTATGGCTCGATAGCTCAGCGTCTCGGTGCTAGCTCACGCCCTGTTTACGAGATGATCGCCGAGACATTCAAGGAATCGATCGAGAACATCACGATTCGCCTGACTGCTGGGGTGCTGTCTGATCGGAAAGCCGCGGTCCTCGGTGTCGAGCCAGGCTCGCCCTCGCTTAGTGTCAGTCGATTTTATGAGGGCAGAGGCGGGCGCATTTTCGAAGTGTCGATCTCTGAGCACCCAGCCAGCAACTTTAGCTATACCTTCGAATTCACCCGCGGTTGGCAAACCGCCGATCACTGGTCCTGGAACAACTGAAATGACACCTGAAGATTTCACGCCCATCCGTAGTTTCCTGTTCACACCCGCGAATCATCCCCGGCGCGTGGAAAAGGTTTTTGAGGTGGGCGCCGATGCCGTCATCCTGGATTTGGAAGATGCCGTGGCAATCAGTGAAAAGCCCGCTGCGCGGCAATGTGTGGTGGATGCTTTCACCGCCCGTCCCAACAGTGGTACCCGACACTACGTTCGCGTTAACAGCATCGATACGCCTTATTGCGCCGAGGACATCAGAGCCACTGTGGGGCCATGGCTCGATGGTGTGGTGTTGCCAAAAGTTGAGTCGCGGGCGTGTCTCGACGAGCTGGAAAACTTGCTCGCTGCTGCCGAGACGGCGCAGGGCATGGCTGTGGGCAGCTTGGACCTGATGCCGATCATTGAAACGGCAGCAGGGGTAGAGCGAGCGAGGAAGATTGCCACTGCCGACAGCCGCATCAAGCGCATGGCGTTTGGCGGCGGGGACTACACGCTGGATCTGAATTACGAATGGAACGCGGATGAGTCGGTGTTGGCCTATGCGCGAGCAAAGCTGTCTCATGCCGCGCGTCTGGGCAATCTAGAGCCGCCGATCGACACGGTGGTGTTGCAGATCAAAGATGATGAGCGGTTTTTGCAGTCCGCACGCCACGGCAAACAGTTCGGCTTTGGCGGCAAGCTCTGTATCCACCCTGCCCAGATTCCCTTAACTCATCAGGTATTCACACCTTCCGACGAGGAGATTGCCCATGCCCGGGCAGTCGTGGCAGCGTTCGAAGCCGCAGAGGCGGAGGGCTCGGCCTCTATTCAGCTGGACGGTTACTTCATTGATTACCCCATTGTCTATAAGAGTCAGCGCATTTTGGCGCTGGCCGACAGTTTGCTGAGCTGAGGGTTTGATGACCGGCTGGTCAGTCGGCATCTGAAAGCGGTTGGTGTATCATGTCCGGACATTTCCGGAGCCGCTGATGCAGGTATCACCGCTTACCCACCAAACCGCACCGCTAAGTCGCGCGATCGCTGACAGGGTCATTGCCCTGGAGCGGGATCAGGTGCCGCAGGATGTATGGGATTACCTCAAGCTGTGTCTTGCAGACGCTGTGGGTATTGCCTTCGCCTCGCGCGCCTACGATTTTGCTCATAAATCCCTAGATTCGCTGACGCTGCTGGGTAGCGATGGCATCTCGACCATTATTGGCCAATCCGCAAGCGTCTCGCTGCGTGATGCAGCCTTGATGAACGGGCTGTTGATACATGGGTTGGACTACGATGACACCCATCTGGCGTCGGTCGTCCATTGTTCCGCTAGTGCCTTCCCTGCTGCGCTCGCGCTTGCTGAACAGCGCGGCCTGAGCGGTGCAGAGTTACTTCTTGCCACCTTGATAGCGATCGAGATCGACGCGATGCTGGGCACGCAGGCGGGTGGCGTATTCCAGCAGGTAGGTTTCCATCCTACAGGTGTCGTAGGGGTATTTGGCGCCACGGTTGCCACGGCGCGCATGATGGGAGCAGACAGCGAGGCCTTGGTGCGTGCACAGGGCGTGGCGCTCAGTCTGAGTAGCGGCAGCATGGCGTTTTTGGACGATGGCAGTTGGACCAAGCGACTGCACCCTGGTTGGGCAGCCTCTGCTGCCTTGCAGGCGGCGGCGCTCGGGGTGTCTGGGTTTCAGGGACCAGGCGAGGCCTACGGAGGGCGGTTTGGTTTTTATGCGCTCTACGCGCCGGGCACTTCGGTGGAGACAGAGGCGGTGTCATCGCAACTGTTCATTGATTGGGCGTTGCGTACCGTGGCCATCAAACCCTATCCCATCTGCCACTTTAATCATGCGCCCGTTGATGCCGCGCTGGCATTGCGATCGGAGCACGCAATCGCGCCTGACGTAATCAAGTCAGTCACCATATTGCTCGACGACCGGCAGTTTGGTGTTGTGGCGAGCCCTATTGAGTCAAAGCGAGCGCCCCAAAGCGAATATGACGCCAAATTTAGTGCGCCCTATGCGGTGGCCACCGCGCTGTGCAAAGGCAGCTTCAGTCTGGCTGACCTTGAGGACGCCGCGCGGATGGACCCCGAGGTCCTGTCGTTGGCGCAGCGCGTTGTCTGTGCGCATGACGCGCGATCTCGCTACCCCGACGCTTTTTCGGGTGGCGTTAAAATTACTCTGACAGACGGCACTGAGCTTGAGCATTTTGAGGCCGTGAATCGGGGCGCGGAGGGACAGTTACTCCCCGCCGAGCAGGTGAAGGCCAAATTTCTCGATAACTGTGCGCTGACTATTCCAGCTGACAGGGCCGAGCAGTTGTGGAACGCAATGTTGAACCTTGATGAAATGAATGACGTAGCAGAGTTGACGGCGCTGTTGCGCACTGAATCCAACAGGGCGGCGCAACAGCCCTCCGGGAGAGAAGCATGTTAATGAAAGCTGGTGGTCGCATCATGAGCGCGGCCGATTACGAAGAAAGTTTGCGCGAGTACAGCCCCACGGTGTATGTCGACGGGGACCGTGTCGAGTCGGTCGCGGATGACCCGCGGCTGCAGCCGGGAGTTCGAGCGGTCGGCGTGACCTATGAGTTTGCCCAGAAACCTGAGTACGGCGGCTTGATGTTGGCCGAGCAGGCGACCTCGGGTAAGACCGTGAACCGCATGCTACACATCAATCGGCATAGCGAGGACCTGCTCTCTAAGTTGGAGGCGGTGCGACTGGTCTGCCGCGAGAGTGGTTGCGCACAGCGCTATCTGACCCACGATGCGCTCAATGCCATTTATCAGGCCACTTGGCAGATGACTGAAGACACCGGGGGAGAGCAGCATGAACGCTTCCTGTCCTACCTACACCGCATTCAGGATGAAGATCTGACCCTCGGTGTCGCCATGACGGACGGTAAAGGTGATCGGAGTAAGCGACCCGGGGATCAAGAGGTTGTTGATAGCTACGTGCACATTGTTGAGCGGCGTGCGGATGGCATCGTGATTTCAGGGGTGAAAGCCATTGTGACGGGTGGCCCCTACATGCACGAGTTGCTGGTAATGCCATGCCGAACCATGCGCGAGGAGGATGCTGACTTTGCGGTCTGCTGTGCGGTACCCATTGATGCCAAGGGGCTGACGATTATTTCGCGGCCGGCGGGCCGGCCCGGTGAGGCGGCAGCGCATTTCAGTGCCAAATATGGCCAAAGCACTGCCGTGTGTCATTTTGATCAGGTGCTGGTGCCCTGGGATCAGGTGTTCTTTGCAGGTGAGCATGACTACACCGAGCATTTGGTGACGTCCTACGCCAACCACCACCGACACAGCTGCATCGGCGCGCGCGCCGGTTTTGGAGATCTGCTGATCGGTGCCGGTTCTCTCATGACCGAGGCCAACGGTCTCGATATGGATACCGTCCCCCATTTGCGAGACAGCATGGCCGAGCTGATCAAGCTGGTAGAAGGCTTCTTTGCCTGCGGCGTGGCGGCGTCGGTCTATGGCGTTGAGGATCCCTGCGGGTCGTGGATGCCCGAGCCCATCTTCTCCAATGTCGGCAAGTTGCTGCTGGCCACGCAGATCTACGACATGCATCGCATTGCACACGAGGTGTCTGGCGGGTTGATCGTGGCCTTGCCCGGGCCGGATGAAGATCACAACCCTGCAACCTCCGGGGACCTGGCTTCAGTGCTGGCAGGGCGTCCGGACATCCCGTACGACCAACGGATGCAGGTGGCCCGTTTCATGGAGGACATCACGGCCTCGTCAACCGGTGGCTGGTACTCCGTTATCAGTTTGCACGGGGGTGGTTCGCCTCAGGCGATGAAGCGTGAGATCTACCGGCGTTATCCCATCGAGGAGCGGCGTTCATTGGTGGAGCGACTGCTGGATCGCGGCGTTGCAGAGACCGGCTCTTCCGGCGCACCAGACCGCCAGAAACAGCCAGGGCAATGTTGTGCAACCGGTTGCCAGCCTCCAGCTCTGCCAGAGGGTAGCGCTGAAGACTAAATCTATCGCCGCCCCTGCGGGCGGCATAGGAACCTCAGGGTTAGAACGGCACCGCCAGCTCTGCGGGCGGCAGGATAGTGGTGCGCTTCATTAAACGGGCATGTGCGGGATCAAAAGGGTCTCTGCGATGCATCGTGCAGGCGTTGTCCCACATGAGTGCATCACCCGGTTGCCAAGCGTGTGAGTACACAAATTCCGGCTTGGTGGTCCAGTCAAAGAGAAACGCCAGCATTTCGGCGCTCTCATCAGCATCCCAGCCCACGATCTCGGTGGTCATGCCGGGGCACAGATACAGCGCTTTTCTTCCCGTGACTGGATGCGTTCGCGCGATCGGCTGATGGATGTCCGGCGACCGCGCCTTTTGCTTGTTATTGGTGGGTACGCTGTAGGCCTGGTTAAAAGCCTCGTAGGATTGATTGGCCAGACAGCCATCCAATTTCTCGCGCGTTGCCTCGGGAAGTGCCTCCCAGGCCGCACACATGTCCGCGAATTCCGTGTTGCCGCCCTCCGGGGGAAGCGTGTCAGCCATGAGCAGAGAGCCCACGGCAGGCTTGGGTAGGTATATCTGATCGTAGTGCCAGCCAACCTCGCTATCGGAAAGAATCCCGATGCGCCGTCCGTCACGCTCGATATTGGACACATAGAGAATCTCGGGGTGCTCGGGGGAGAGATACTCCTCCCTCACGTGAATCTCCAGATCGCCGAACTGGCGACTGAAGCCCACGAGTGTTGCCTCGTCGAAGGACTGATTCCGGAACAGCAACAGTTTGTGTTCTGCCCACAGGCCTCGAATTGCCGCAATGTCGGCTTCCGAAGGTGTTCCGGAGAGCTGGAAATCCAGCACTTCAGCGCCGAAGCTGGCGCCCAACGAGCGTGTACCGTACATGAACAAGGCCTCAAATCTGGTATTTCCTAATTGTACGGACATTTACCTGAAATACCAACTCAAAGCGAGCTGTAGGCTGCGTTCAGGTGGGCCGTTGTCGCCGGACCTCGAGCGCTATGACGCCGATCAGCACCAATGCAATACCAAGCCACTGGGCAGGGGCGAGGATCTCGCCTGTGAGCTCCTGCGCCATGATGGCGGTGGCGGGTGGCCCTAGCGTGCTAATCAGCGAGGCCCTGGATGCACCGACTCGACGCACGCCTTCAGCCATCAGGAATAGCGGTAAAACGGTGGAGAAGACCACGAGCGCTGCGAGCGTCCACCACGCGGGAACGGATAGATCGACATTCTCCCAGCCTGCAAAAATTTGATAATGGACCGCCATGCCGGCCGCGGCCGCCGTCATCGCAGTGAGGGTAAATAGGCCGCTGCCCAGCCGCTGGGTCAGCTCACCGCTGATGAGGGTGTAAATGGCAATACTTAATGAGCAGAACAGGATCCACGCCATACCAGACCATTGGCTGGCCGAGAGGCGGGCGTTGAGAGCGCCGGTCACCAGCACGACCCCCAGCGTGGTCAACAGCAACGCGAGCAACACCCTCGCCGAAGGCGGTTGTCGCGTGACCACTGTGGTAATGATGACCACGAAGATGGGGTAGGCAAACAGCAATGGCCGCTCGACGCTGGCGTCGATGATGGTCAGGGCATAAAAGTTCGCCAGAGCCCCGAGGTAGTAGCAGAGGAATCCGGCAAAGAGGGCAAGCAGCAAGTCTTTGCGCCGCGAGGTGCTATCCCGCTCCGCGATGGTTTTGCTGCGATACAGCCACGCCAGCAGTGCGAAGCCCGGCACTGCCAGCACCGAGCGAATAGCTGCTACGTCGTGAAAGCTGAGGCCCATGCCATACAGGGCTTTGGCGAAGAGCCCCTTGGCGGCCAGTAAGACGGCCCCGATGGCTACCAACAGCCCGCCGATGAGACGGGGGTTCTGGAGGAGGGTCAGGTCCGGCTTCCTCCAGCGGTGAGTTCGCTGAGGACTTCGTCGGTCGTGAGGACGCGGGACCACAGTCGTTTCAGCATGGTCAGTGTCGCTTCCTGCATCTCTTCGCTATCGGTGCCGGTGGCGTCACTGGTCACCACTACTCGGTATTGCAGATCACAGGCTTCCATCGACGTCATGGCGACACAGTTATTGGTGGAGACCCCGGTAGAGACCACAGTATCGACACCCAGCGCGCGCAGCGAGCTGTCCAGTGCGGTAGAACGAAACGCACCCTGAGTCGTCTTGTTCAACACCAGATCGCCGGGCCCGGGCTTCAGCGCATCGACCACCTCATGCTCGGGCTGACCCGCTATGTTGTTGGTGGCTTTAATGATGGGGGCGATGTGATGAGGCGCGTCGCTGGCATCAGCCGCATTAGCGCCGTAGGTGATCCAGATCACGTGCGCGCCGGCGTCGCGGAACCCCGCAATGAGCCTTTGGATATTGGGGATCAGCAGGTTGTCGATGCGATCAAAGCGATATTGAGCGGACTCGCTTTGGCCTTGTTCCGCCAGCAGTTTGCCGAGCCCCATGTTGCGATTGCCCGTGGCATTTTGCATGTCGATGACCAGCAGGGCTGTGCGACTGGGTTCTAGAGAAAACTGCTGACTGAAGTTGTCGATGAAGCTGGGCTGGCTCATAGCGGGATCGCCGTCCTTGAAACATCCGTACATTCTAAGTCATATTGCGTGACCGACGTGACCAAGACAACGGGATCCCATGACCCATGGATAAATTTGCAGAGGCTGGCTACGGCCAGCGCGATATCGGATTTGGTGAGCGGCCAGCGCTCGTTATGGTCGATTTCCAGCAAGGCTTTACGGATGCCAGTAATCCACTGGGTCGCAGCGATCACGTGCAGCGCGCTGTGGACAATACTGCGGTGCTACTCGCGGCGTGCAAGTCCAAAGGCGTCCCGGTCGCTTCCTGCGCGGTGTCCTGGGGGGGTCCCGATGAGATGACCTATTGGAAGATTGACTCTCTTTATGACGGCAGCTTCTATCACGGGCATCCGTGCACCGAGCTTGATCCACGCATCCGCGACGATGAGTACGTCTTCCAGTTCATCAAAACGGCACCTTCTATTTTTTATGAGACCCCACTCAAGCCGTGGTTGGTCACCCATTGTATTGACACCACCATTATCACAGGCTGCACGACCTCGGGGTGTGTGCGCGCTTCGATCGTGGATAGCTTCTCAGCCGGTTACCGCACGATTGTCCCTGCGGACTGCTGTGGAGATCAGGACGAGGAAGCCCATGCGAGCAACCTTCGGGACGTGGGTCGGCGCTATGCCGATGTCACTGATCTGGAAAGTGTGCTGGCACATATCAATGGACTCTGAGCGATCTGCTGGGTCGGACAGTGCCTGCCAACTTAGTGTCACACCATTGAATTCGATTATTCGTTAGGAGAACCATCATGCCTATTGCCCAGATCAACGGACACGACATGTATTACGAGGTGCATGGCGACGGGCCGCCAGCCGTTTATATCGGTGGCTGGGACACGTTCTGTCACGGCCGGCATCATTATCTGGCGAGAGGCATGACCGATCAGTTCTCGACCGTCATCATCGATTACCGGGGGCTCGGTGAGTCAACCGATGACTACTCGATGGAGCCTTCAACGCAGTTGTTTGCCGACGACATTATTGGGCTGTTGGATCACCTCAATATGAAGTCGGTGTATTTCGTGGGATTGGTCGGCATTGGTGCGTGCATCGGTCAGTGGGTGGCGGTTAAGCGGCCTGACCTGGTGCGATGTATGGTGAATATGGGCTGCTGGACCTGGGCCGACCCCATGCTCTCGGACCACCTTCAGGCATTTGGTGACATCCACGAACACGCTGGATTCCACGCCTTTCAGTCGATGGTCGCCTCGCTGTCGTTTAAGCCTGACTACTACAACGCCAATCGGGAGAAACTTCTCGGCAGCGGCGGTGTGTGGGGCGCGCTGGAGGGACGTATCCAAACCCATCTGCGCTTTGTGCAAGCCTGCCGGGGGCACGACATTCGCCCGCACCTCGGTGAGATAGAGGCGCCGACGCTTGTGATTCACGCGGGCGAGGACATCATTACCGGGCCTCGCACGACCAAGCCCCTCGAAGAAGGGCTCAGAAATTCCGTGGGAGTCACGATGGATGACGTGGCCCACGTTGTCGCAGGCAAAGAAGAGAAGATTGCCTTCGGCAAGATCCTGTTTGACTTCCTGGGTGCTCACTGAGTCTGGGAGTCACTTAGCCGGGCAATTACCAGCCGAGGTATCCGTGGAATCACTTTTGCCGAAGAGTGCGCGGCGACTGTCTCAGCGCTCCGATGTAGTTCACCGGACAGCCCCAGGAGGTCGCTTCTCGAATCGTGATGGTCTAAACCCGCTTTATGATTGAGCGAGACGCGGGTTTAGCATTGCTGAAATTTAGACACGCTCAGATGACACTCCGCGCTGCCAAGTCCTCAAGATCTTCCACACCGAGCTCGTCACCGAGAATCTCCTGATTATCCGCTCCTAGGCCGGCGCCACAGTGAG
>JAAEZV010000484.1 GCA_018222695.1 Gammaproteobacteria bacterium | reverse complement strand
TGCCACATAAAACTGAGGTGCCCAATGACCAATTACAACGTCTAAAACGATCGTGGATAAGCTTCGCCGTTTAGCGTAGCGCAAACTCTGGCGCGCAACTCATCGAGAGAGCCGCGGCAGTGTGGCGGGTGAAAGCCCGGAGTGTGACTCCGGGCTAAGTAGCGAATCAGTTGCTAGACGGGAGAATCGAATCTTTGACAGCCAATAAGAAATTGGCGATCACTATCCCTGCCAGCATGATAGCGATGTTGTCGATAATCGCATTCAGGTGCATCCCAACTCCGGGAATGACATCCAGCGAGTTCGCCACGACAGGTATCGCCACTGCGGCCACGGTGTAAGCCATGCGGCCCGTCATATCAGCCATTGGACTGACAAAACCACTGGTCAAACCGAAAATCACCAACAGCAGCCCGGAGTACGCAGCCAACTCGGCGAAGAAGACCGCGACGATGGATATGAATAAGCCGACGATCATTATGATTTGATTAAAACCCATATCGTTATCCTTATTGTTTGAGAGAGTTTGCTGCGACCAATGCGCCCCAGCGCGAAACCAACTGAACCCCATACAACAAGCGCCGCAGCACTCCAAAGTTATCAGGTGTGCAACCGCGTTGTGAAGGTAAATCGGGGTTTTATTCCTAGGAATGTGGTGGAGCTAGACGGGATCGAACCGTCGACCTCAACACTGCCAGTGTTGCGCTCTCCCAGCTGAGCTATAGCCCCACATCAGGTCTCGACGAGCGTCGAGGGGCGCAACAGTACGTATCCCACCGAATCGTGTCAAGCGAGCCTAGATTTTGAATCAGATAACCCTCGTGCCGCGGCTTGTCTGGGGGGCATGGCTACACAATTGCTTGCCAATGTCGGCACCACTGCGCCGCTATCGGTAGTAAAATGGTGCGGTGCATCGCCAATACCTGCAAGAGGCCATCAACATGTTTGCCAGAGCCGTTCTCATCATTCCGGGCGCCCTGTTTATCGTTTACGGCGCCATGTGCTGGTACAACCCGGAACTACCTGCCGAATACGCGGGGCTATGGGTGGCGCATCAGGATGGCCTAGCAGAGCTCGCAGCGATGTACGGCGGGTTACAGCTGTGTCTGGGCTCGATCATATTTCTGTCAGGTATCCTCAAAGGGTATCTGCGCCCCGGGCTGTGGCTATTGATGATGGTGCTGGCTGGGCTTGCCGCAGCCCGCGGTAGTGTAGCCTTTGGCAATTTCGATCTGACGGTGCAAGCTGCCCAGGGCGCCGCTGATGTCGCCATGAGCTCCGAATTCACGAGCTATACCTGGTATGCGCTGCTGTTCGAGGCGACGTTCGCGGTACTCGCAGGACTGTGTCTGCTCAATAAAAACAATCAGAACTGAGCGTTAGCCCCTTAGAGATTGAGATCGGCGTAGGTCTTCTCGAGCCGCTTGGCGGCTTTTTTAGAGACACCACCACACACCTCAATGGCAGTTCTCAAGCGGGCCCGGGTCATATCCGGCCCAAGGATCGCCATTGAGTCGGGTATTGAGTAGGCGACTTTCTCACCTGACAGCGCCACAAACAGGGGCGCGAAGAGCGTTTTGGGCTTGATGTCCATGGCCTCAGCCAAATTTTTTAGTGCGGCAAATAGGGCATCGCGGCTCCAGTCCTGCTGAGCCTCCAGGCGCCACAGCACAAACTGCATCTGCATCACTGTGCTCTCACGCGCCTCGCCCTCCAGGCCAAAAGCATCGGCATCCAATGC
>JAAEZV010000483.1:581-1744 GCA_018222695.1 Gammaproteobacteria bacterium | reverse complement strand
AAGGCGATTCGAGTCGCGAAAAGCGTTAGCGTATTGGCTCTCTTAACCCGTTTGGGTAACGTTGAGAGCAGATAATAAAGAGTACACGGTAGCGAGGCCGCGATGGTCAGTAACGAACAAGAAGCCCAACAGGTTGTGATTCACCATATTGGCGGGTTTGCCTGGCCCACGCTGCTCTTACTGGTGAGTTGCGCGACGATATACCTTATGGCCGCCGCACATTTGCTGACCGAACCTACCTTTTCCTGGTGGGCGCTGGGTGGCATTGCGTTTTGTACCTACGCTATCTATACCCCACTGCATGAAGCGGTTCATGGCGCGGTCACTGGAATGAGCTTGGAGCGTCGCTGGGTCAATGAGTGGACGGGTTACATCGCCGGCCATTTCATCGGTATTTCCTTCACTGCCCATCGTCGTTCCCACCTGAAGCACCATCGCTCGACTAATCACCCCAGCGAAGACCCCGACATGGTGCTGTCAGCAGACAATGCTTACCAACTCGTGCTCGCTTGGTTACAAGGTGTGCCTAAGGAGTGGCTATTCGCGGCTTCCTTTGAGCATTTCACCGACGCAGAAAAGGTCGCGGTCAGGCGTGAGTTCATTGCCATTATCCTGACACGGCTCATGGTGCTGTTCTTTTGCGCTGATCTCGGTGTGACGTTGCTCACGCTACTGGTCGGGCAGCTAATTGGTAATGCGGTGCTGGTTACCCTCTTCGCCTGGTCGGTGCATCACCCCCACACTGAACAAGAGCGAATGCAGACCACGACGGTCTATCAGGCGCGAACAGGGCTCGATACGGTGATGACGCTACTGTGGGGCTATCAGAACTATCACGCCATCCATCACCTCTACCCGAAGGTGCCTTTCTTCCGCTACCGACGGGTGTATAAGGCGCTCGAATCCTATCTGGTGGGCAGCGGTGTGCCGGTAAAACAACTCGTCTAATCACCGGGGTGACGTCCGTCACCCCGGCATGTCCTTCGCTTTTTAATCGGACTACTCGCCCAGATATCTGAACTCGCCCGTTGCTGGCGGCCAGTGAGGGGCCGTCCTGTCACGTGACCTTCACATTCAGAGTGGTACATTGTGACATCAGCCACTAAAACAAGTGTCAAGAAACGGGCTGAACGCAAACCATCATTAGGAGAGTCGATATGAAA
>JAAEZV010000483.1:248-571 GCA_018222695.1 Gammaproteobacteria bacterium | reverse complement strand
CAATCATCCGCTGGGTCGCGGTGTGCTGTCTCGCTGGTTTCACCAGCGTGGCGACCGCCGAAAGACTCGAAGTATTTCGTTGGCAGGCTAATTCCTCGTCTCCCGAGGGCTTGGTGCAGGGCATGATGACCGCCGCAAAGATCCACGAGAAGTATGGCGCGACGGTAGGTATCTTTCGCATGGACATAGGCAGCTCGGGTTATCCGACGTTTGACTATGTTTTGCGCTGGGATTCCGGCGAGGACTGGGCGAAGACCAAGGAGACCAATACTAACGAAGAGTGGCAGGCCTTCTGGGCTCAAGCCTCCCAAACACCGTCGGGC
>JAAEZV010000483.1:0-238 GCA_018222695.1 Gammaproteobacteria bacterium | reverse complement strand
ACTGCTGTGGTCGATGGAAGCTCTGAACTGGGACGAATCGGTGAAGGCGGCTGACTTCGCACAAGATGGCCCCTACCGGGTTTATGTTTGGCAGCCCAACGCCGGCAAAGCCGCGGCCGTGTACGCCTCCTTTACCCAGGCAGCCAAAATGCACACTGCGATGGGTGCCAAAGTAAACATCTACCAAGAAGGTGTTGGTGGCAATGGCAAGGTGCACTACGTCATGTCATTCGAGGAT
>JAAEZV010000482.1 GCA_018222695.1 Gammaproteobacteria bacterium | reverse complement strand
AAGCAGTGCAGGCAACGCTCCGGTCAGCCAGCCCATGACATGCCAAAGTGGCAGTAACCGCGTGCGGCCTGCCGCCGGGACGATCTCCTCCATGAGCGCGAGGTGCTCCTGCTCGGTACGCAGGTGCGAATCCGCGAATTCCCTGACGCTCGTATCCCGCGACACCGCCAAAATACCGCGATAAATCATGACGGCGCCGAACTCACCGGCGTGATCTGAACGGAGCTCCTGTTGAAGCCAGCGCGGCAGGCCGCTGAAAGCCGGCCAGGCCGGCGCGACCGGTACCGACCCCGCTTGCAGTGCCAACGACCCAATCTGCGGATCAGCTTGCGCCACAGAGGCTGGCGGTCGAGCAGATGGCTGCCGCGCTGTCGGTGCTGTGGATGTCATCGGTCAAAAGGCCAGTGAAACGAGCGGAAAAGATAGCGAAATCTCCCCGGTAAATCAGGTAATAGGGCTGCTGTTGCCTGCATAGACTGAACAAAGCGCGGCTAATCAGTGACAAACCTACCGCCTAGCTTGGTTCGCGCAACCCCACAACATTAGCTATCGGCTAACGACTCCAAATCGATCACAAACCGGTACTGGACATCACCCTCGTGCAGCCGATGCCACGCCGTCTCGATCTCGTCAGGCTGAATCAGCTCGATCTCCGCACCCAAGCCGTGACTGTGGGCAAACTGCACCATCTCCCGGGTGTCGGCGATACCGCCAATCAGAGAGCCTTCAAGCGCACGGTCACCGAACACAATCAACGCGGGAAAGATCTCCAGCTGGTCCGTAGGCACACCCACCAAACACAGCTTGCCGCCCCGGCGCAGGAGCGAAAACCAGCGATTCAAGTCATGCGGGTTGGAGATCGTATCCAGAATGAGATCAACCTGCCCCATCCAGGCCTGCAAATCCTCGGAGTCTGGATCGAGCGCCACCTCGGCACCCAAACGCGTAGCATCGGCGCGCTTGGCTTCTGAGCGAGAGGCCACAATCACGCGGGCACCCATGGCGCTGGCGAACTGGATCGCAAGATGGCCAAGCCCCCCCATGCCCAGCACACACAATGTAGTGCCCGGGCCGACGTTGAAGCGTTTCAGCGGGGTATAAACGGTGATGCCGCCACAGAGTAGCGGCGCCATACGCGCCAGGTCCGCGCCGGCCGGGATGGGTACGAGGTAGTCGTAATCGACCACGTAGTCAGAGGCGTAACCGCCGTAATTCACCCGCCCCTCGCGGTCTTTACTGTTAAAGCTCAGCGTAAAGCCGGTTTCACAGTAGTGCTCGTCGCCGGTATCACAGGAGTGACAGCTTCGACAGCTGTCGGCAATGCACCCCACCCCGACCGTGTCACCGATTGATACGCCTTGAACTTCCGCGCCCATCTCGCTGACGGTGCCGACCATCTCGTGCCCGGGCACCATGGGGAACATACCGCCACCGAGTTTGTCACTCGCCGCCACGAGATCCGAGTGGCAGATGCCGCAGAACTTCAAATTCAGGCGCACATCCCGCGGCCCCAGCGGACGACGTTCAATGGTGGTGCGGCTCAGGCAGGTGCCCGCTTCCTCGAGTTGGTAGGCTACTGTCATCGATCATCTCCTGATTATTTTGTGATCGCATCGCACTATTTTTTGGCGCCGCAACGCGTTTTTTGGCGTGGCGGCACGCTATCTGTATGGCATTGAGTCTTGCAGTCTCTTCACCGCCTGTTTACCAGCAAGCGCAATACGGATCGTATCAGGGTGAAAAACATGT
>JAAEZV010000030.1:10627-11695 GCA_018222695.1 Gammaproteobacteria bacterium | reverse complement strand
TGTGGGCATTGGAGGACGTCAAGAATACGTAGCCAGTAGCCGGTGCATTGGCCGCCTGAAAAATACCCTGCATAAAGTTGGCCACCATGACGGGCAATTGCATGCCACCGAGGTCGTGATCAAAGGTCGCCGTGGGCAGGCCCGCCTCAACAAAAGTTTTCAGGCAAGCTTTTAATGAGTCTGGAGTGATCGCCTTCCCATCTTTGAAGACGGGCTCATTTTCGTCGTGCTCCGCCGCACAGGGCAGGAACTCCTCCTCGGCCATGCTCTGACAGAGATCGAGTATGGCCGTGATGCTCTCACGATCGTGCTCGCTGTAGCGATCACTGGCCAGCAGCGATCCCAAATCAAACATTTCATCGAGATAAAAATCGACATCGCGTCGATTAACGATCATAGACATAGAGTGCCCCGGCGCTAGCTGAATTCAAGGTGAAAGCGGACCCTACAAGAGCGCCGTGTCGGGAGCAACGACCGGGGTTGATAGAGGGCATTCGTCACTTGGATATCGCCAGCACTGCCGGCGCTTAAAGTGCACAGAAGAGGCAGAGAAAAGTGTGCGAGGACGGACAGATGCAAGGCGCGAGGTGGCGCCCACATCTCACGTGATCAGTCGTTGGATCGGCCGGTGTTTTGTCGCGGGCCCACCAGTTCCGGGCGAATCGGTGTGACGTTCTCAGCTTCAAGCGGTTTGCGGACACGCTTACCGACGCGACCTTGCTTGACCCAAACGTAATCGTGGCGAGGCTCGTGTCCCGAGAAGCCCATAACATGATCAGTCAAAATGGCGGTGACGTCGTTCAGGTCCATCTCGGCACAGGCTCGCAAAAGACGGTGAGCCGCATCCTCAATGAAGTCGAAGTCGAAGGATTCCTCCTCGGCGCGCATGATCATGGGGTGACCGGTACCCGTCACTGAGGTACCCAGCAACAGTTCTTCGTGAAGCTTCTCACCCGGGCGTAGACCGATATATTCGAGATCGATGTGCTCACCAAACATATTGTCCCGTTCGATATCGTAGCCACTTAAGCGAATCATTCGCTCGGCCAGCTCGACAATCCTCACGGG
>JAAEZV010000030.1:0-10617 GCA_018222695.1 Gammaproteobacteria bacterium | reverse complement strand
CATGTCCAGCACAAAAACATCGCCCCCGGTACCCAGCGCACCGGCCTGCAGCACTAACTGCGCCGCCTCGCGGATACTCATAAAGTAACGAGAAACCTCGGGATGGGTCACTGTGACCGGGCCACCACCACTAATCTGCTCGCGGAACAGCGGCACAACAGAGCCGGAGGAGCCGAGAACGTTACCAAAGCGCACAATGCAAAATCGGGTTTGGGTCTCGATTTGGGAGAGACCTTGCAGAATCAGTTCCGCAAACCGTTTGGATGCGCCCATCACATTGGTAGGACGGACAGCCTTGTCGGTCGACACCAGCACAAAGGTATCCACGCCCGCTCGATGCGCCGCCCAGGCCGCGCTCCATGTGCCATGAACATTGTTAGCCACGCCTTCAGCAACGTTGTACTCCACCATCGGCACGTGCTTGTAAGCCGCAGCGTGATAAACCGTGTCCACCGAGAAGGTGCGGAAGATTGATTCAAGGCGCTGCTCATCACGCACGCTGCCCAACAGTGTCACAACAGGGAAACGCAGGCCCTGCCGCTGGCAAAGACTCTTGATCTCACGATCCACGCTGTAGAGCGCAAACTCTGAAATATCGAGGAGGATCAGCTCCCGGGGCGATGACGACAAAATCTGACGGCACAGTTCGGATCCAATACTGCCTCCCGCTCCCGTCACCATCACGACCTTGTCAGTGATGCAGCGATCGATCAGCTCGGGGTGTGGTGGCACCGGTTCACGGCCCAGCAGATCATCCAGATCCACGTCCTGTATCTGGTTCACGATAGCGTTGCCGGAAATCAGTTCGCTGATCTTCGGAATGGTCCGCACTCTGACAGGCAAACCGACTAACGAGTTGATGATGGCACGACGGCGCTCCTGAGACGCCGAGGGAATCGCCAGCAACACCTGACGCACCGCATGCTCTTCCACCAAATTGGTCAGATCGTCCGCGCCCAACACCGGGCGGCCATTGATCACCGTCTCGTGCAGGTTGGGGTTATCGTCGATAAAGGCCACCACGCGGTAATCCGTGCCGTGATTGAGCGCATTCAGCAACTGACGACCTGACTCACCCGCACCATAAATAATGACCCGCCTCGCGTCTGCCCGGGTATTCGCCTGAAGCCAGCCCCGCGAGATCAGGCGCAATCCGCCGATACCCACAAACAGCAAGAGCCAATAGATTAACGCCGCTGTGGCGGGCAATGTTGACTCGGTAAAGAAGATGGCAGCACCCAGCGCCACGGTCGAAAAGCTGACGGCTTTGACCAAATCCCACACTGCCTGTTGACCCATGTAACGGATAACAGACAGGTAGAGGCCCTGCATACTGAAAATGACGGCGGAGCCAATCAACAAGAAAACAACGGTCAGTGGGGCCAGCGAATCCCTCACGCCGGCGCCTTCTGCCCCGCCAATGGCGGCGGCACCATACAGGGCGCCGAGCACGACCAGTAAATCGAGGACTAACCATCCCGAGAAACGGAATGACGACGGGAGTGAGCGTCGGGCAAAAAACCAGATGACAGTGGAGACCGAATGAGCGCTCATCGCGCGCACCCGCGATGCCATCTTCTTGACCATATTCACCTGAACCACGCAACCAAATCCGCAGAGGATTCAGTTGGTTACTTGGAAAGCGCCAGTTTAAGCCCTCAGGCGCGCATACACCACAGCCGCAACCGATGGAATGGCTGATAAAAGTACCAGAAGCGGCGGGAATACAGTGCTATTGGCGGCCGTCACCGCCAGCGGAAATTGCCAGATGACCTGCATACCCAATAATCCCAGCGTAATGGGCAATGGACTGCCAACCTGGGCGGTCAGGCGCTGATAAGCGTGGTCCCGGTGGGCAATGTGCGGCGGTTCACCCGCGAGGATTCTGATACAAAGCGTGAGTCCCGTATCGATCAGAAACGGCATCATCAAAATGAGCCATGCCAGCCCTACTAAGAGATCTGTTAGGAACGCCATCAATCCCATCAGTGCCAGTAAAAATCCGAGAGGGATCGCACCCGCATCTCCCATAAAGAGTCTCGCCGGAGGCCAGTTGAACCAAAGCAGTGGTGCCCAGCAGGCAAACAGCAGGGCTGACAGCCATGCCAACTGCGCATTGGGAACCGTTCCAAAGGTGGCGATCAGTCCCATTCCCATCGCCACGCACAGCGCCTGCGTGGAGGCCAAACCATCGGCACCATCCATGAAGTTCACCAGATTGATGCACCAGGCCACGGCCACGCCAGCCATCGCCAGCACAGCGATACCTGACGACCCGGCTGGCAGCAGGAGCCAACAGAGAAGAAGCCCTGCAGCGAGATAACACAATAGGCGCAATCCGCTGGGTAAACCCCGCCGATCATCCAGCAAGCCAATAGCAGTGAGCCCGAGCGTGATGAGGGCGACGGCCTGTGCTCCGGGAAAGGTCATCGTGGTGTAAAACGCGGCTGTCAGCACCAGTATTGGTGCGATGCCGCCACTGACCACGGTCGGCGTCGTATGCAGACTGCGTGAGTTGGGCTGGTCAACCAAACCCCAGTGCGGGGCCACGCGGACAAATACCCACAGACCGAGGCTGACCAACAACGCCATGGCGATGAGTATCATCATGAACGCCCTGCCTGGCTGCCGGCATGGGATTCGAGCGTCACAGAGGGCTGCCAGCCCGTCACAACAGGAACGTCACCGGTCCAATAATCCGCGCTGAGGCTGCGCCAGTGAGTTCCCGCCTCATTGCCCACCCTCCAATCAAGCGCTCTGCCTGCGAGACGGCAGAGCCACTGCGGCATCACGCCCCATTTGATTCCTTGAGACAGTGCGCGCGAGATTCTCTCGGCATCATAGACAGCTCCGTCAGTAGCCGAGAGGATTTCTTCACCCGTCGGCGCTCCTGACTCACCCAGTGCACAGCTAATCAGCAATGCCACCAGATCTCCGCGAGCTACCATACTCCGGCGTCCCACTGAGGGCAGGAGCCAGGGCCACCAGCGCAACACGCTTTTCACTGTTTTGAGATTTGCGGTGAGCTCGACGTCATAAACAAGCCCCGGGCGTAACACCGTCAACTGGCAATGACTCGCGGCGAACATCTGACCCAAACTCTGCTCGGCGCGCCATTTGGACGCCGCATAACGTTCCTTTGGCTCCGGGTACTGATGCGCCGGGTCTCCCGCCGAAGGTGCATTGAAGGGGACCACGTTCAGCGAGCTCACATAGATAAAGTGAGATACACCCGCATCCACAGCGCGCCGCGCGAGGTCAGAAGTGGCCTCAACGTTAAGGCGCTGATAATCGCGCTCGTCTGCGTGGCGATGCGCCAACCCCGCGCAATGAATGACTGTAGACACGCCGTCAAACGCGCCACCCGGCAGATCATCGCCAGTGCCCATGTCCCATTGCACCCACTCCCCGTACGACGCTTCGTTCGTCGCATGCGTAGCGCGTGCCAGTAGCCGCAGCGGCTGGTCCCGCTGTTCAAGCGCCGCGCGAAGCGCGGCGCCCACATAACCCGTGGCGCCCGTCAGTAATATCAAGGCGCACAGCTCCAGTTGGCGTTATTGAAGCCGGATGACACTGCGGTTCTTCTCCACTGTCGCGGACCCAATGCCCTGCACTGCCGCCAGCTCATCAATGTGCTCGAACGGGCCATGCGCCTCCCGGTACTCGACGATGCGATGCGCCTTCGCGAGACCCACGCCCTGCAAGCTCTCTGCCAATACTTCGGCGCTGGCGAGGTTGATATTAACGGGCGCTGATGCCCAGCTGGCAAAGGGACTCAAACCCAGTAACAAAGTACAGATCGCCAGCATTTTCGCCGCCAATCCAAACTGTCTTCCCGCGCGGGCATGAGTGAGTCTGTTGGCGGTATTCAGTGTGGGTGTTATGAGCGGTGAATTCATGGTGTTTTCTCCATCAGTCAATTGCAGATCCCCACGTGAGTGGGCTCTGATCAACTATGGGTCGCGCCGTGCGGTCGAGACAGATCACTGAACGCTGAGCATCTCCTTTGGGCGAAAACCATGGCGGCCCACCGCGGGTTTCCACAGGCACCCAGCAAACTAGCCACTGGCGTATGCATCCAGCGAGGCGCGGATATCTGCTGCGGTTTTTGCTGGGTCATCAGAGCCCGTGATAGACCGTCCTACGACCAAATGCGTCGCACCGCCCGCTACCGCGCGCTCGGGGGTCACGATACGGCGCTGGTCACCCGCTTCGTCGCCGGCCAGACGGATACCGGGCGTCACCAGTAAAAACCCGTCGCGCTGCCTGGTCGAGAGTACGGTTGCCTCGGCGGCTGAGCAGACTACACCATCAAGTCCGGCCGACTCTGCCAGCGCTGCCAACTGGCAAACGCGATCGATGGGTTCGTCATCGCAGCCGAGCTCAGCCAGATCATCCCGGTCCATGCTGGTCAGCACAGTCACCCCGACCAGCAGAGGGGGGCGAGATAAGTCGTTCAGCGCCTCTCTCGCTGCACGCATCATTCTTGATCCACCTGACGCATGGACATTGACCATCCACACACCCAACTCAGCAGCCGCCTTGACCGCCTTGGCGACCGTAGTCGGAATATCGTGAAATTTCAGATCAAGGAAAATATCGAAACCCAGATTCTGCAGTGAGCGCACCATGTCGGGCCCTGCAAGCGTAAACAGCTGCTTGCCGACCTTGAGGCGCACTGTGGCCGGATCGAGCCGCTTCGCCAAATCCAAGGCGGCCTCCGCAGAATCGTAGTCGAGGGCAACGATCAAATTACTGCCCGCATCAGCCATGGGATTGCTCCAGTGCGCCACCGCGGTAGTGAATGGAATCCCAATGGCGACAACCGGGGCAGCGCCAGTGACGGGCCTTGCCCGTGAACCCACAGTGACCGCATTGATAACCCTCTGCGGCACTGGTGAGCCGATCAAACACCTCACGCTCGGGCAGCGAGGTATCGGACTGCAGCCCCTGTAATACCAATGATGCGGCAACGGAGACAGACGGATGAGTCGTCAATGTCTTGCGCAGGAAGGCCTCGGCTGCGGCTCGACCTCGCTGCTTTTCCAGTTCGCCGGCGAGTGCCAGCGCCAACAAGGAGGAGGATTGGAGAGCGTAATACTCTTCCAACGCCGCGAGATACTGGGACCCGCCATCCTGAGCAGCACAAATATCACTGAGTAGTGCGAGCAGCTCGGGGGTGCAGTTGCGCCCGCTTCCCATGATCATCCTGAAGTGCGCCAACGCAGCCTCAGAATCTCCCGCTGAGAGGCACAGCCTGGCCAAACCCATCCGCGCACGAAGGTCCTGATTCTGATCTCTCAGCGCGGCTTCATAGAACTCGCCCGCAGTCGCATCGTCGCCGGACTCCAAGGCGGCATCCGCCTGCTCACAGAGGTAATGCCCCCTCAGCTGCTGAGCGGGTTGGCCCTGAGCAGTCGCCGACTGCCCGCCTTCCTCAGCTTGTGCAATAAGCTGGTCGGCAATCTCTGTCGCAGCAAGCCAGTCTCGCTGGGCTTCATGAACATCCAGCAAATGCCGCTGCGCTGTCACACTGAATTCCGTCGATTGCACGGCTAGATCTGATAGCAGCTGCTCAGCGCGGTCGTAAAGGCCCGCTGCAATAAAGTCTCTGGCTAACTCCAGGTGGGATTGGTGCAACTGCACCGCTGTCAGCTGCGGTCGCTTAAGCAGATTTTGGTGAATTCTGATCGCCCGGTCGACCTCACCTCGCTTGCGCAACACACTGCCCAGTGCGATATGTGTATCAAGTGTGTCTTCGTTTACCGCCAGCGCCTCGGTGAAGGCGTCGACCGCATCATCTTCTTCGCCGTCCAGCAGAAAATTAAAGCCCCGATAATACTGCGAAGGGAGCTGTGCCCGATCGGCACCGTCCATACGCAATCCACCTCGACCCAGCGTCCACCCTGCGGCAACCGCCAGCACGAGCAGCACCAAGAGCAGTGCGTTATTGAGAATCAAGCCCGCTTCCTTTCTCAGCCGCAGCAAGCAGGCGATCTCGCTGTTTGCGCAGTCGGCGGATCGTTGCAGAGCGCCTCAGTGCCAGCAGCGACCCCGTACCCAAACCTATGACGACGCCGACGGCCAATGCCGCCAGGATCCATATCGCGACGGGTTGTGCAGGAAGTTTCACTAAGATGAGATCGACGGGAATTTCTTCGGTGTTCTGAAGCGAAAACAGTCCGCCGGCCGCAACAGCGCCAACCGCAAGCAGCAGCGTCAGCCCCTGTCTCAACCATCGCATAGTCAGAAGCCGGACTTGACTGCCCGATTAACCCGGTCGCGCAACTCTTTCCCAGGCTTGAAGTGCGGCACATGCTTACCGCGCAACGCCACGGTATCGCCGGTTCGGGGATTGCGACCCTGGCGAGGCTCACGATAGTGCAGAGAGAAACTGCCAAAACCTCTGATCTCAATCCGCTCACCGGAGGACAGCGTCTCCGCCATGTGGTCAATCAGCAATTTAACCGCCAGCTCAACGTCTTTTGCGCTCAACTGGCTCTGACCGTCGGCCATCAAGTCAATCAATTCGCTCCGCGTCATGCTGTCACCCTTTATTCGCTATGAGCATTTTGGCCGAGGCCTCAAGCATTGGCAAGTTATTCATTTTAAATGGGTTTATACAGGCATTCCCGTCATTTGGTCACGGCAAAAAAAAGGCCGGCATTAAGCCGGCCTCGCATTACCCTAAAGAGATCACTGATCTTCCATTTTTGCCTTGATCAGATCACCAATTGTGCCCGGTGAAGAACTCTCGTCCTGTTCTTTCAGCGACTCAACAGCCTCTTTCTCGTCGTCCATGTCCTTGGCTTTGATAGAAAGCCCCAGCCCGCGGCTCTTGCGATCCACGTTCACGACTTTGGCTTCCACGGTATCGCCGACACTGAGGACAGCGCGCGCATCATCGACCCGATCAACGCTGATGTCTCCCGCCTTCAGATATCCGTCCACCTCATCAGAAAGCTTGATGGTCGCTCCCTTGGCGTCGACTTCTGTGACAGTACCTGTCACTAGACTGCCGCGGTCGTTGTCGCTGACATAGAGCGAGAACGCGTCTTCCTCGAGCTGCTTGATGCCCAGCGAAATGCGCTCACGCTCGGGATCGATCGACAGAATCACGGTCTCGATCTCGTCACCCTTCTTGTAGTTACGCACGGCCTCTTCACCAGTTTCGTTCCAGCTGATGTCACTCAGATGAACGAGTCCGTCGATGTTACCCTCGAGGCCGATAAAGATTCCGAAGTCGGTGATCGACTTGATGCTGCCCGAGATCTTGTCGCCCTTGGCGTGATCTGCGGCAAACGCATCCCATGGGTTCTGGTTGCACTGCTTGATTCCAAGCGAAATACGGCGACGCTCTTCGTCAATGTCGAGCACCATCACCTCAACCTCGTCGCCGAGCTGCACGATTTTCGAGGGGTGGACGTTCTTGTTGGTCCAATCCATTTCGGAGACGTGTACCAGACCTTCGACGCCCTCTTCGATTTCCGCGAAGCAGCCGTAATCGGTGAGATTGGTGACCTTGGCGACAACACGACTACCCTCGGGGTAGCGACCGGTAATCTGTACCCATGGGTCCTCGCCCAGCTGCTTAAGACCCAGCGACACGCGGTTGCGCTCGCGATCGAACTTGAGGATTTTGACATCCATTTCCTGGCCAACTTCTACGATCTCGCTCGGGTGCTTGATACGCTTCCAGGCCATATCGGTAATGTGCAACAGCCCGTCGACACCACCGAGGTCTACAAACGCGCCGTAGTCGGTCAGGTTCTTGACCACGCCCTTCACGGACTGGCCTTCCTGCAAGTTTTGCAGCAGCTCCTCGCGCTCCGCACTGTTGGCGGATTCCATCACCGCGCGGCGAGAAACGACCACGTTGTTGCGCTTCTGATCGAGCTTGATAACTTTAAACTCGAGCTCTTTGCCCTCAAGGTGCGTGGTCTCTCGGATGGGACGCACGTCGATCAGCGAGCCCGGCAAGAATGCGCGGATAGAGTCGATATCAACGGTGAAGCCACCCTTCACCTTGCCATTGATCACGCCCATGACCACTTCATCAGCGACGTGTGCTGCTTCGAGGCCTTTCCAGGCTTCTGCGCGCTTGGCTTTCTCACGTGAAAGCTTGGTCTCTCCAAAACCGTCTTCAACGGTCTCCAGAGCCACCTGTACTTCATCACCCACGCTGAGACTGCACTCACCGTTGGCATTGGTAAATTGATCGAGGGGAATCACCCCTTCTGACTTCAAACCGGCGTGGACGGTTACCCACTCGTTATCGATATCGATCACGACACCTGTGACAATTGATCCGGGTTCCATATCGACGGTTTGGAGGCTTTCTTCAAAGAGTTCAGCGAAGGATTCGCTCATGATGCTATTCCTGGATTGCGGAGTGAAATCACTCCTGCCGGCTTCAAGACCCAGCCGGGTTTATGGTCTTGACGCTTCGGCGGGGTCCAGCCGTGACTCCGATGCGTCGCTCTATAAATCGCGGGCAGCTGCCAAGTCGCGCGCTGCCTGCAACACCTCGTCAGCGGACAGCGCGGTGCTGTCTATAACGATGGCGTCCTCTGCCGGCACAAGTGGAGACACGATACGGGACTGATCCCGGGCGTCTCGCTGCTCTATGTCAGTCAGAAGGCGCGCGAGACTAACACTCTCCCCCATGCCCTGCAACTGATGGAAACGGCGCTCGGCGCGCGCCTCAGCGCTGGCAGTCAGGAAGATTTTCAGCGGCGCCTGTGGGAAAACGACCGTACCCATGTCCCGGCCGTCGGCAATCAACCCGGGCGGCCTGGCCAGTTCCTGCTGCCTCAACAGGAGCGCTTCACGCACCGGGGGTAATGCCGCCACCGTCGAGGCATCCCGGCCTCCCTCCTCCGTGCGGAGGTGCACTGTGACATCCTCACCCGCTAGCCACACCGAAACGCCGTCAGAGGTGGGTCGAAAATCGACATCAAGGGATCTCGCAATCCCGGCAACAGCGTCGCTGTCCTCCAGCGAGACGGATGCGAGCCGACCGGCAAAACCCACTACGCGATACAGCGCACCGCTATCCAGCAGATGCCAGCCCAATTCAGCGGCGAGATGCTGACTGAGCGTGCCCTTTCCCGCACCGCTTGGACCATCGATACAAATCACCGGCGCGGTGCCAGTCATTCGTCGGCCACCTCTAGGCGCAAGCCCGTTTGCAATCCGAGGTCGGCAAAACCGGGAAAGGAGGTTGCCACATGGGCACAGTCACTCACCTTAATGCGGTCGGACGCTCTGAGCGCCGCCATAGAAAAGCTCATGGCGATGCGGTGATCGTGATGGGTGGTGATCACGCCTCCCGACATGTCTCCGCCCACCACCTCGATCCCGTCAGGTTGAACGGTATTATCGATACCCAGCTGCGACAGTCCTTCAGCCATACTGGCGATGCGATCACTCTCCTTCACCCGCAATTCCTCGGCGCCCTGCAGCACGGTGACACCGTCGGCACAGGCAGCGGCAATCAGCACAGCAGGTAATTCGTCAATCGCAAGCGGTACCGCCTCGACAGGAATCTCGATTCCTTTCAGCGGTGCATATCGAACACGAAGATCGGCGACCGGCTCGCCCCCAACGAGTCGCTCGTTCAGAACTTCGATGTTGGCGCCCATGGCGCGCAAAATGGTGATGACCCCGTCGCGGGTGGGGTTAATGCCCACGTGTTCCAGTGTGAGATCTGAACCCGGCGCAATCGAAGCACCCACCAGAAAAAAGGCGGCGGATGAAATGTCGGCGGGGATATCGATGTCTGTGCCCTTGAGCGAGCCCCCGCCCTCCAGACTGATCACGCCCTGATCACGATCTACGGCATAGCCAAAGCCGGTCAGCATGCGCTCGGTGTGATCCCGAGTGGGGGCCGGCTCAGTCACGCTGGTGCGGCCATCGGCAAACAAACCCGCCAGTAAAACACTGGACTTCACCTGCGCGCTGGCTACCGGCATATCGTAATGAATGCCGCCCAGCGCACGGCCTCCCTGAATTTCCAGAGGCGGGCAGCCCTCATGTGAACTGATGAGCGCCCCCATTTGCGACAACGGGGTAATCACCCTGGCCATGGGACGACGCAGCAACGACTCGTCACCCGTCAGGATGCTGTCGAAGGACTGCCCGGCAAGCAAGCCCGCCATCAACCGGATGCTGGTGCCTGAATTACCGACATCCATGACCCGTGTGGGCACTGTCAGACCAAGAAGACCGACGCCGTCGATCGTTAGTCGACCCGATTGCGGATCCGTAATGTCCACACCCATCTCCCGAAAAGCTGACAGTGTGGCCAACGCGTCCTCACCCTCCAGAAAGCCACTCACGGTGGTGCGACCCTCGGCAATTGACCCCAGCATGATGGCCCGATGCGACATCGACTTATCTCCCGGGACGCGAATGCGGCCCGTGAGCGAGCCACCCGGGTCGAGATAAAAATGCATCAGTCCGTCTGCTCCGACTGGGGGTTAAGGGGGTTCAGAATGTCATCGTGCTTGCGCCGCACGTCCCTGCACCGGGCAAAGAAGGTTTCTACCGCGTCGCCATCAGCCGCGGCGATCAGCGTCCGCAGATGGTCATGCTCCTGCGCCATCGCATCCATAG
>JAAEZV010000481.1 GCA_018222695.1 Gammaproteobacteria bacterium | reverse complement strand
GGTTTCTCTATGCAAGATCACTCCACAGATTCCATCGAGGCAATCAATCGCACTTTCACGCCAGAATTCCGGAACCGTCTCGACGCTGTCGTGCCCTTTGGGCCATTAGGTGAGGACGTCATTCTCACGGTGGCCGATAAATTCCTCACTGAGCTGCAGTCGCAGCTCGATGAGCGGCAAGTGGTGATTGAGGTCGATGAGGAAGCGAGGCTGTGGCTGGTGGAGAAGGGCTATGACGCTACAATGGGCGCGCGACCCATGGAGCGCGTGATACAGGAGTACATTAAAAAGCCGTTGGCGGACATGGTCCTCTTCGGCTCGCTGGCGAAGGGCGGTACCGCTGCCGTGACCCTAAATGAGGCGCGGGATGCGCTTGTGATTGAGGCTTTGATCGAAGTTGAAGAACCCGTCGAGGCCTAATCGAGGCCCTGCCCGTGGCTTTGTGCCGCGTGGTGGAGAGGGTTCTTATCTTTCGCGGTAAGTAATGCGGCCCTTTGTCAGGTCATAGGGCGTCAGCTCCACCCGAACCTTATCCCCGGTCAGGATGCGAATATAGTTTTTGCGCATTTTGCCCGAAATGTGTGCGGTGACCACGTGGCCGTTCTCCAACTGCACCCGGAAGGTGGTGTTGGGAAGGGTATCGATGATTTCCCCCTCCATTTCAATCTGATCTTCTTTCGCCATTCAGGCTGTGTCTCCATGGGCTGAGTGGGCGGCACTGTAGCTGAAACTGCAGTGCGGGGGAAGCGCTTCGCTTGGCAGGTGGTTTCAAGCCTTGTGGTTTAGGTCGAGTAGAGACACCACTGCGGTAGCGTCAGGCGACGAGGTTTGCTCGGTCTTCTGCTGCTGCCAGTGCCCGTCGACAAAGAGCTCAAGCGGCGTGAATCTCGACTTGTACGACATTTTGCGACACCCGTCGATCCAGTACCCCAGATAAACAAAGGGGAGGCCCATGCACTGCGCCTGCCGAATCTGAAGCAGGATCGCTTCAGTGCCGAGACTGCGCTGTGGCTGATCAGGGTCGAAAAACGTGTAGATAGCAGCCAGTCCATCCAGCATTTTATCGGCCACTGTCACCGCTACGAGTCGGTTGCCTTGGTACAACCGATAATAGTTGGCACAGCCCAGCCCATCGTTGAGAAATGACTCGTATTGGTCCCGCTCCGGCGGGTACATATCGCCATCGGCATGGCGCGACTCAATGTAGTAGCGGTAAAGGTTATAAGCCTCATCGTCGAGAATCGATTCCGACTGCTCAAGGCGCAGGTCGGCGTTGCGGCGACTGATTCTCTTCTGCGTGCGGCTGGGTTCAAATTCGGCGACGCGCACCCGCGAAGCAATGCAGGCACTGCACCGGGCACAGTGTGGTCTGTAGACATGATCGCCACTGCGACGGAAACCCAGCAAAGAGAGCTGGGTATAGAGTTCCTGGCTCAGCTTTTGTCTCGGATCGACAAACAGCGTTGTCGCCTCTTCGCCCTCGAGGTAAGAACACCGATGGGGGAAGGTCGTATAGACCTTGATCTCTCGTAACGATGCGGTCATAGCAACTCAGCCACTGTGGCAACGAGTTGGGTGCCGAGCCTTTGTTCCAGCGGCAACGGTTCTTTGGGGAGCAGGCACAGCGGATTGGCGAATACGTCTGTCATAGGGTTCTTTATAGCGTCCCGCAGGTGATTTTCAAAGTCTTTACGCGCCATTGATTGTGCGCCCAGGGAAACGAGGTGTTCGTTGTGGACCTGGCAGTCGATGA
>JAAEZV010000480.1 GCA_018222695.1 Gammaproteobacteria bacterium | reverse complement strand
TACGATCTCGCTGGAGGCCATACCGGTAGGGCGTCTGCCGACGGTCGTGATCTCGTAGCCGTCGCTAAGGCCAAGCCTTAGCACCTCTCCGCCGATGAGACCGGTGCCACCGGCCAGTAGCAGTCTCATGCCGGTGCCATCGAGATAGACAAGGCCGATGCCAATGCAGCAAATTGATCCTGTGCAGAGGTCATGGTGAGGCGGCCACTGATAGCGGTATTTGGCGCGCCGGTTGCCACTCCCATGTGCTGAGATCGACGTCTACGACGAATGCCCCAAAATCTTCCTGCCAGCGCGCTGGAGCAGAGAGCACGGATTCGCCTCTGAGCCACGTGTGGCCATCGCGATCGGCGACGCAAAACAGGGCTTTTGCCTCGCCGTTTTCAGGAGTTGATGCCGCCTGTGTCTCACCCCGTTGACACCCCATGCGCTGATAGGCGCGCACCACAAGGCCCGTGTCTTGCTCCAGGGCATGGACCTGCAGGGATTCTGACAGGATGCGTCGCAGACGCACTGATTGCCTGCCATCATCAGCTTTCTCATAGCGCCATTGTGTATGTGCTGCAGCAGTCAGGTATTGCCAGTCTGTGAAATCGGTGCCGTAGGTGAGCCCGCTGTCAGGCGTTATCTGTTCCGCTTCTGGTGTTGTGTTTTCGGGCAGCCCTCCAAGCGACATGATGCCCAGTGCGAACACGACAGCAACGGTGCCCAGAATCATAGCCGTCATCAGTGCGGCGAAAAGTTTATTCATGGAGGCCTGCTGATGAAGAACCGGTTTTGCCTTTGATCATTGCGCTCCAGTCGCGAAAGGGGCCCGACACATTCTGCCAAAAAGATCGGTATTCACCTTGGCTAGCCGGCCCTAACCCCCAGGGGGTGTATTCATCTTTTTCGGGGATATAGAGCGTGCCAAACAGTCGATCCCAGATGCTGGTGACCGCTGCCAGGTTGGTGTCCCAGTGGTGTTCAAGGTAACTGTGGTGGGTGTGATGCATCACGGGGCTGTGTAACCACTTTGAGAGCCAGCGCGGATAGTGAAAGGCCACGTGAAAGTGACGAAAGGAGCCGTTGAAGCCGAATAGCAGTGCAAAAAAGCCGATATTGAACAACGTGGCTTGCGCAATACTGTCACTGAACAGCCAACCAAACAGTCCTGCGGCGATGCCGAAGGACAGCGCGGCGCCGATCGCGTAAATGGGTCCCTCCAAAAAATGCTCCCGGTAACGGGTGAGCGGTGTGAGCACCTCTGCCGAATGGTGAACTTTGTGAATGGCCCACAGCACCGGAATTTTGTGTTCCGCGTAGTGAATGAGGAAAAACAGCAAATCGTATAGCAGCAGGGTGACCAGACTGTAGAGCAGCATCCAGCCATAGTGGCTATGCAGGCCTGGCCCACTGCCCAGAAGCGTATTGAGCGCATCCATGATCAGTGCCTCAGTGCTCGGCGCTATACCGACGAGCAGCGTGGTCACCCACAGTGGGCGCAGTAATCGCTCAAAGACATAGAGGCCGACGTCGACACGAGCTGAAATATGGGTGTAGATCTCTGTAGGCAGCAGGAATTGCCTTAGCGGCATCTTGCGCACCCGACCGTCCGCGCCTTTTGCGCCTGTGCCATTGCGCAACAGCCAAATGGTGGTAGCAAGACCGGCAGTCAACAGCAGTATGGGCCACGTCAGATCTCGGGGCACATGCGGTGCTATCGCCGCAAGTGCGTCGGAGATGAGTTGGTTGAGCGGTCCCGCTGAGCTGTCC
>JAAEZV010000479.1 GCA_018222695.1 Gammaproteobacteria bacterium | reverse complement strand
AGGTGGTCAGCATGGATGTGGGTTTCGAGGATGTACCGCAGACTGAGATTGTGGTCTCGGATGTGCTGAATCACCTCGTCTGCGGATCGCGTGCTAAGCGTTCCGGACGCGTAATCAAGGTCGAGCACAGGGTCGATTACGGCGGCTAAACCGGTCTCAGCATCACTCACCACATAGGTGAAGGTAGACGTAGCCTCATCGAAGAAGTGCTGTACGCGCGTCATGGGATTAGGGTGCCCTCCATCAACCGGGGCGCGTGACTTGCTTGTGGCGCCTCGGTCAGTTATTTCCAAATAGAATATGATTATAACTTAATTGCGCGGCTTAAGTGCTGAGGCGTCGTAACATCGCAGCGAATATAATTGGCGACCCAACCTGAGGGCCCACGCATGACAGACCTCCAAACGATGCGCGCCATATATCTCATGGCGCACGGCGGGCCTGAGGCGTTGGTCTACCGCAATGATATCCCCATCCCAGCACCCCGGAGATCTGAAGTCCTGATCAAAGTCGGTGCAGCGGGCGTTAACAACACCGACATCAATACCCGGGTGGGCTGGTACTCCAAAGGCGACGGCGACGCAGCAGACGCCAGCTGGGGAGGGCAGGCGCTGAGCTTCCCCCGGATTCAGGGCGCCGATATTTGTGGGGAAGTGGTGGATGTCGGGGAGGAGGCTGATCCGGGGTTAATCGGAAAGAGGGTACTCGTGGAACCGTGCCTAAGAGAAGCCAATGGCGAGCCTCTGGTGTCACCCTGGTACATCGGCTCCGAGTGCGATGGCGGGTTTGCGGACTATGTCACCGTGGCGGCGCGGCACGCCTATACCATTGATTCATCGCTATCTGACGCTGAATTGGCGTCTTTTCCCTGCTCTTACTCCACAGCAGAAAATATGCTGACGCGCGCACAGGTAACCGAAAACGACACGCTGCTCATTACCGGCGCCTCGGGTGGAGTCGGTTCAGCCGCTATACAACTGGCAAAGGCCCGTGGCGCCAGTGTTATCGCTGTGGCGAGCGGTGCAAAACAGCAGTCGGTGTTGGACGCAGGCGCCAATCAAGCCCTGATTAGAGGTAATAGCCTGCAAGACGCACTTGGCGACAATGCGGTGGACGTGGTGATCGACCTGGTAGGCGGTGAAGATTGGCCTGAGCTACTCAATATTCTGCGACCATTTGGCCGGTATGCGGTCTCTGGCGCAATTGCCGGCCCCATTGTCGAGCTCGACCTGAGAACGCTTTATTTAAAGGATCAGCGCTTCGCGGGTTGCACCGTGCTGGACGAAGGTGTCTTTACCCGGCTGGTGGGTTTAATTGAACGGGGCGACATAAAGCCCCTGCTAGCTCGCTCGTTTCCCCTGGAGTCGTTGTCTGAGGCGCAGGCGTGCTTCCTCGATAAGCAATTCACGGGCAAATTGGTCATTGATATGGGCCTTTGACGCTATCGATGATCGCTGTATGACCCCCTTATTCCGGGTAGGGGTTGTATCATAACTTCCTTAAATGTATATTTACGTCAGTTAGAGCAACCTTTATGGGGTGCGGGCTGCCATGGAAGCCAAGAAAAGAACCGCTAATCAGGAGATCAGCAGCTGGCTGGCAACAGTGGGCTCAGATGCCCCCTTACAGCACAGTAACCCTGCATCTCTGTACTTGGCGTCACTTCAAGGCTCAGAGGCCAGCAGAACCACAGCCCGCTCTGTAATGAAACAGATCGCCGTATTGTGTGATCAAACGCCAGATACCTTCCCCTGGCAC
>JAAEZV010000478.1 GCA_018222695.1 Gammaproteobacteria bacterium | reverse complement strand
ACGTTGGTACGCAGCCCGCTTTGGACGGAAGCAAGTTGATCCAGCTGGCTGTGTCAGCGGCGAAAAGCCCCAAGCTGGCAGCTGATATGGCTCGCGCGGCGGGTCGAATAGTGAAAACCGAAGGTTGGTATGGGATACGCCGACGGTTGATCAGGGAGCGCAAGTCATAGAGATGACCGCAGCAACGGAAATAAAAGCAGACTCCGAGCAACTGGTGCCGGCAGCGCCCATGCTGGGGCAAATGTTGGTCTCAGCAGGAAAGCTCTCCGAGCGCGATTTAGAGCGTGCATTGGTCGCACAGCGAGAAATGGGAGGGCTGCTGGGAGAGGTTTTGGTGCGTCTGGGGCTGGTGGCCGAGATGGATGTTGTCACCGCGCTATGTGAGCAACTCAGCCTCACATTTGTGCCGAAGGAGGCGTACCCCGAGGAGCCTGTGACGGTGGAGTCCTTACAGGAGCATTTTCTGTTGGGTAACCAAATTGTGCCAATCTCGGCAGACGAACACAGTATTACGCTGGCCTCAGTCAAGCCGCAGGATCCGTTTATCGCCAAGGCGCTGGCTTTGGGGACCGGCATGAAGATTGAGTTGAGGCTGGGATTGGCTTCAGACATCGATGCTGCGTTAGAGCGTTATACCCAGTCAGATGAGGATGATCTTGAGGGCAGCTTTGGTGCCTTCGACGCCTCGGACGACGAGTTTGTTGAGCACCTGAGAGACCTCGCCAGTGAGGCTCCCGTTATTCAGCGTGTCAATCAGATCATCCAGCGTTCCCTCGACATCGAAGCCTCCGATATCCATCTCGAGTACTTCGATGACGGGTTGAGGCTGCGTTATCGCATCGATGGTGTGCTGCAGGAAGCCAGTCAGGTCGTGGACGACAGCTTGTCAGCAGCGATCATTTCGCGCATCAAGCTTTTGGCCAATTTGAATATTGCAGAGCGCCGGCTGCCTCAGGACGGGCGCATCATGATGCGCGTGAAGGGTCACGAACTCGACCTGCGCGTATCGACCTTGCCCACGGTGCATGGCGAGGGAATCGTGATGCGCGTGCTTGACCGACAAAGTATTCGCTTGGATCTAGCGGATATGGGGTTCAGTGACGATACCTATGACTACTACACGGAGCTCCTAAAACGACCCCATGGCATTTTGCTACTGACGGGCCCGACTGGCTCTGGCAAGACAACGACGCTATATGCGTCCCTCTCCAACATGGATTCGGATTCGCTCAAAGTGATTACGGTTGAGGATCCGGTCGAATACCAGCTTCATGGGATCAACCAAATCCCGGTCCACAGCCAGATCGGTTTGACCTTTGCTCGGGCGCTGCGGTCAATTCTGCGACAGGATCCGGACATCATCATGATCGGCGAGATGCGCGATACCGAAACCGCGCAGATCGCGGTCCAATCAGCGCTCACCGGGCACCTGGTGCTTTCCACGTTGCACACCAACACCGCCGCGGGCGCCATTACGCGTCTGGAGGATATGGGTGTTGAACGCTTTCTGATTACCGCGGCGGTGAACGGGGTTTTATCCCAGAGGTTGATCCGAAAGCTTTGCTCTGAGTGCAAAAAGCCCGTGGAGGCGTCTGCGGAGATGCTGGCTTCTTCGGGGCTTCAGTCCTTTATGCCAAAGGGGTCCACAGAGATTTTTGAGGCAACGGGTTGCCCGGCGTGTAAGCAAACGGGTTATCGGGGGCGAATGGCCATCCATGAGTTGTTTGTGCTTGATCCCAGTGCGCAAAGGGTGGTGTTGGAT
>JAAEZV010000477.1 GCA_018222695.1 Gammaproteobacteria bacterium | reverse complement strand
CTGCACCCATCTCGTAGAGGGCCGCGCGCAATCGCGCCCGTTGCGGATCCAACATGATTTCTTCATCAAACAGGGTGACCGATAACCGCTCGCGAATGGCATCAAAGAGCAGATCGATCCCTTCTCCGGTCACAGCGGACAGGTAGACGGCTGTCGGCGTCCCGCTCTCATTGCGCAGGATGCGCGCGGGCTGCTCGAGGAGGTCCAACTTGTTGAACACCACCAGTTGCGGCAAACCATCGGCCTGTATCTCACCCAGCACGGCTTCGACATCAGCCATCAATTCGTCACGGTTGTTCGCGGACACATCCACCACGTGGAGCAACAGGCTCGCATTGGCGGTTTCTTCAAGTGTGGCCTTGAACGCCTCCACCAACGTCGTCGGCAAATCAGAGATAAATCCCACGGTATCGGCAAACAGCACCGGCCCAAGATGCTCTATGTCGACCCTCGCCAGGGTGGGATCGAGTGTGGCAAACAATTTATCGGCGGCGTACACCTCAGAGGTCGTAATACGGTTGAACAGCGTCGATTTCCCCGCATTGGTGTAACCCACCAATGACAACACTGGCAGCTCCGCGCGGCGCCGGGCGCGTCGGCTTTGTTCGCGTTGATTGCGGACCCGTTCCAGCCGCGACTGGATCGACTTGATACGAGCACGCAACAACCGTCGGTCTGTCTCCAGCTGCGTTTCACCCGGGCCACGCAAACCAATGCCGCCCTTCTGGCGCTCCAGGTGAGTCCACCCTCTAATCAGACGCGTGCTCATATGGGTCAGTTGCGCCAGCTCCACCTGCAGCTTGCCTTCGTGGGTGCGCGCACGCTGTGCAAAAATATCGAGGATCAAACCAGTGCGCGCCAGCACTCGGCATGACAACGTGCTCTCCAAATTGCGCTCCTGGCTCGGGCTCAGTGCATGGTTGAAGATCACGAGCTCTGCCTCGTGGGTTTCGCAGGCCCGGGCGATCTCATCAAGCTTGCCCTCACCCACAAAGGTCCGCGCATGCGGAGCTGACCGAGAGCCGGTAATGGTGGCCACCGGATCACCGCCCGCAGATGCGACCAGTTCTTCAAACTCCAGCAGGCTGAGATCACGCTCGGCCCCAGCAAGCTGCAGCTGCACGAGTACAGCGCGCTCCCCGCCCTGATAACGCTCAAAGAACATGAAAAACTAGATGCGCCTCCGAGGAGGCGCCGGGTGGTTACTCTTCAGCTGGCGCCTCGCCATCAGCAGCAGGCAGACGCACATTGCGCGCCGGCACGACTGTCGAAATAGCGTGCTTGTATACCATCTGGGAGACGGTGTTTTTCAACAACACCACAAACTGGTCGAAGGATTCAATCTGTCCCTGAAGCTTGATGCCGTTTACAAGGTAGATCGAGACGGGAACCCGTTCCTTCCGCAAAGCGTTGAGGTAAGGGTCTTGTAGCGTATGCCCTTTTGACATGGTTACTCCTTAGTATCACTGTCAAAACACGGCGCTCTTCACGAAAAGCGCGTTACGGCCGCCAACGCACTTGAAACGCTGTCACAGCGCCAAAGTACTAGCGACAAAAAACTCCACCGAGGTGGAGTGTCCATATTCTACTACGATCTCAGCGTCAGCTAAAAGTTCCGTATTAGCGCCTGAAGGCGACCACTCCAGATGCCGTCCGCTGGACCTGACTCCGCGTGATTGCTGACTTCAGAGGCGTATAAGGCCGAATCGGGTCCGCGGGTCAGCTGACCTGCCTCATCCGTCCAGATCCAGGTCAATTCAGG
>JAAEZV010000476.1 GCA_018222695.1 Gammaproteobacteria bacterium | reverse complement strand
CTCTGAAGCAAAAGTGCCTTGCCCCATTCCGGTCAGTGCACCCAGCATTTGCCCGGTCTGGTTGTTATCGCCGTCAATCGACTGCTTACCCATGATGACCAGGTCCGGAGATTCCTGGTCGACCACCCCTTTGAGGAGCTTGGCAATGGCCAGTGGTTCAGGCCTGCCCTCGACCTCTACGTGCACACCTCGATCGGCGCCCAACGCCAAAGCGGTGCGGATTTGCTCCTGGCAGCTGCTCTCGCCAACTGACACGGCAACAATCTCGGTCACGGTGCCCGCTTCTTTCAGCCTGACGGCCTCTTCAACTGCTATTTCGCAAAATGGGTTGATCGCCATCTTGACGTTATTCAGATCAACGTCCGTGCCATCTGCCTTCGCTCTGACCTTGACGTTGTAATCGACCACGCGTTTTACCGCGACCAATGCTTTCATGGTGTCTCCAGATAATTCCAGATCTTTGTGTAGATTGTTTGCTGCCGCTTACGGGGCTGTTTCTCACTCATCGACTTGCGAGGACCGCTCAGGGCCGTCTCTGGACCCTTTCTTAACGCCGGGTACCACTGGGGCCCCCACGCCTGTATCACCTCGCAAACCTGTTAGTACGGCTACGTTAGTGTATCATGCCGCCGCAAAGTAAAGCACTCAACAGCTCCGGATTCTAATGGATTTCGGTGATGTTGGAGATTACCGACGAGCCGCTAGAAAAGTCGCGAGGTGTGGTGTGGAAAGAGAGTCGATGGAGTTTGACGTAGTCGTAGTCGGAGCGGGCCCTGCCGGCTTGTCTGCGGCAATTCGACTGATGCAACTGGCCGAGTCTGAAGGACGTGAGACCACGGTGTGCGTCGTGGAGAAGGGATCTGAGGTTGGCGCGCACATCCTCTCCGGTGCGGTACTCGAGCCCCGCGCCCTGAATGAGCTGCTACCTGATTGGCAAGACCGCGGTGCGCCACTCAACACTGCGGTAACGGGCGACACGTTCTACTTCTATACCGGCCAGGAGAGCGCGATCAAACTACCGGGGTTCGCTATCCCACGGCCCACTCACAATGAAGGCAACTATATTGTCTCTATGGGTAATGTCTGTCGCTGGCTGGCCGAACAGGCAGAGGGCATGGGCGTAGAGATCTACCCCGGTTTTACGGCGGCGGAGGTGCTGTTTGATGAGGCAGGGAACGTCAAAGGCATCGCGACGGGCGAGATGGGTGTCGGCGCCGATGGGGCGCAAAAAGACAGCTACGTGCCCAGCATGGAATTACACGCGCGCTATACGGTGTTTGCCGAAGGCTGCCGTGGGCACCTCGGCAAGCAGTTAATCGCGCATTTCAACCTCGACGAAGGCAAAGATCCGCAACACTATGGTATCGGCATTAAAGAAGTCTGGAAAATTGACCCTGATAAGCATCAGGAAGGTCTGGTTGTGCACGGTATTGGCTGGCCACTGTCGGAATCCAACTCCAGCGGCGGCGCATTCCTGTACCACGCTGAAAAT
This sequence comes from Gammaproteobacteria bacterium, assembly GCA_018222695.1. Classification (GTDB taxonomy): domain Bacteria; phylum Pseudomonadota; class Gammaproteobacteria; order Pseudomonadales; family Halieaceae; genus Luminiphilus. The sequence goes on along the minus strand of JAAEZV010000476.1, from coordinate 271 downwards.
CACGAGGTCTATCTGGGTCTGATTGCCGATCTAAATTACAGCAATCCGCACCTCAGTCCGTTCGAGGAATTCCAACGCTGGAAAACACATTCTAAGACCCGCGAGGTGCTCGAGGGTGGAGAGCGCATCGCCTATGGCGCGCGCGCGCTGGCCAAGGGCGGGCAAAACTCCCTCCCCGACATGGCGTTTCCCGGCGGCGTTTTGGTGGGATGTGATGCAGGCACTTTGAATAGCGTCAAAATCAAGGGCAATCACACAGCCATGAAGAGCG
>JAAEZV010000475.1 GCA_018222695.1 Gammaproteobacteria bacterium | reverse complement strand
TTTGCGGCGCATAGATGCGCAATCAGGAGTGGAACATATGTCAGGCGGTAGAGTATGGATCGTGACGGGTGCCTCGCGGGGGATAGGTGCTGCCATCGCTCGAGTGGCGCTTGAGGAAGGCGATAGCGTCGCGCTCATTGCGCGAGGGGCCGCGGTTATTGAGTTGGCTCAGTCTTTGGGGGATGCAGCGGCGGGTTTTCAATGTGATGTCGCGGACCCAGAGTCAGTCGGTAAAACGATTGACGCGATCTTGGCTCGCTTTGGTCACATTGACACCCTGGTTAACAACGCAGGCGTTCATCGTGGCGGCAAGATACACCGCCTGACCGATGAGGCATGGCAAGAGGTGCTGCAGGTCAATCTCACGGGTGCTATGAATATGACCCGGGCCGCCGTGCCGCATATGAGCGAAGGCTGCGCAGTAGTCAATGTAGGCGCGGTGGTAGGTTTCCGAGGCTTCCCCGGCGACTCGGCCTATGCCTCCTCCAAGGCCGGATTGTCAGGGCTCACTCAGGCGCTGGCGATTGAATTGGCGCCAAAAGCGATCACGGCCAATCTTGTGATCCCCGGTTTGGTGTTGACAGAAATGACGTCCGAACTGAGCGAGGCGGCGCTCGAACAAATGACTCAGCAGATTCCTTTGCGACGATTTGCTGAAGATCACGAAGTCGCCGAGGTGGTGTGTTGGGTGGCGCAGAGTCGATACATGACGGGTGCGGTCGTGCCGGTGGATGGCGGCCTGCTGTCCAGCTTCGGCGTGGTTTGATGATGTCGGAGACCACCGAGCAGGTTGCTGACTGGCTGCGTGACTCTCTGGGCTGGGCGCAGGCTGAGTTCGTGTCTGCCCTCGCCGGCGGCAACTCCAATCTGACATGGCAGTTCCGCGACGGCGAAAACGCTTGTGTTGTGCGAACACCCCCTGCTGATGACATCTCCCCGACGTCTGCGCGAGGCATCCAGCGGGAGGCACAAATCCTGCAGGCGATCGCCGATTATCCGGTCAAGGCGCCGGGCGTGCTGGCCTGGTGCGATGACGAGACGGTGATCGGCCGGCCGTTTCTGGTGCAGGAATGGGTCGATGGTGTGGCGCTGACCGATGCCTTGCCGGCAGCCTACGCCGACTCGTCTGACAGCGTGAACCGTCTCGGTGAGGATTTGATCGATCAGCTGGCTGCGCTCCACGCTGTGCCCACCGATTTGGAAGCACTTGCGAAGCTGGGACGTCCCGAGCGCTTTGTTGAGCGACAGATTGAGCGCTGGCTGGGCGTCCGCAGGGAGCACGCGGTCAGGGATCTGCCCGAGCTCTTCTCTCTCGGAGAGTGGTTGCAGTGCAATGTGCCCACAGCGTCAGCGCCCGCCGTTATTCACGGGGATTACCACCTCGATAACACCCTGGCTTCCAAGGAGCAGCCGGAGATCCTCGCGATCATCGACTGGGAGCTCGCCACGGTGGGCGATTGTTACATGGACGTCGCGCTGATGCTCATGTTTTGGGGCGACTATCGCACCCAGGAGCCGCCTGCTTTTAGCCCCTTGCAGGCGGTGTCACGGCGTGCTGGCGTGGTCAGTCGACGAGAGCTGGCCGGTCGCTGGGCAGAGTCGCTGGGCCGGCCGCTTAACCATATGAACTTCTATATGGCGTTGGCCTTCTGGCGGTTGGCGGCGATCATTGAGGGTGCCTACGGTTTGCATGTCGCAGGCAAGCTCGATTCTGACTACGCGCGGGGCCTGGAGTATGACGTGCCCGCGCTGCTTGCCGAGGCAC
>JAAEZV010000474.1 GCA_018222695.1 Gammaproteobacteria bacterium | reverse complement strand
GTCGCCAACACTGGGCACCTTGATCGTCTCGTCTGGGCCTGCCAGCTGGGTCAGCGCGCAGGCGTAGCGGATTTTGATCTCCTCTGCGTGCTGCGTCGGTGTGCGAAGCGCCATGGCGATGTCATTGGTCACCTGATCACCGGCAATGGGAATGACCCCGGTATGGCGTATCGAGCCGTCTGTGAAGATAGCGATATCGGAAGTCCCGCCACCAATATCAACCAAGCAAACACCCAGATCCCGTTCGTCCTCTGTAATCACCGAATAGCTGGATGCGAGTTGTTCCAGAATGATGCCGTCGACCGACAGTCCGCACCGTTCAATACACTTTTCGATGTTCTGTGCCGCGTTCACGGCGCAGGTTACGAGGTGCACTTTGGCCTCAAGGCGGACCCCGGACATGCCCAGCGGCTCTCGAATCCCTGACTGGTTGTCGATGACGAACTCCTGCGGGAGCACGTGCAATACCTTCTGGTCGGCTGGGATCGCCACCGCTTGTGCCGCGTCGATAACGCGGTCAATGTCTTGCTCAAAGACCTCCTGATCGCGAATCGCCACGATCCCGTGAGAATTCACCGAGCGAATGTGACTGCCGGCGATACCCACGTAAACGGAGTGGATCTGACAGCCCGCCATCAACTCGGCTTCCTCTACCGCGCGCTGTATCGCATTGACCGTGGATTCGATATTGACCACCACACCCTTTTTCATACCTCTGGATGGATGTGAGCCGATACCCACGACCTCCATACCACCATCCGGGTCGATCTCGCCGACAACTGCGACGACCTTAGAAGTGCCGATATCGAGTCCGACAATCATCTGCTTGCTCTCTTGCTGAGCCATTACCCTTCTCCCCTGTTCTGCGCGCCTTGCATTGCCAGCTCCGCATCGCTGAATGTCACGGCAGCGCCGTACTCGTAACGCAGATCCACTATGGCCACCGTCTGCGCGGGCAACTCCTCTTCCCAGAGCCGCTTGAACCGCGTCACGCGATGGGAAATATCTTTCGCTCCCAATAACAGCGACAGACCGCTATCGAACCGGACAGCCACTTGCCCGAGCGGGTCGAGTGACAGCTCGCTGATCTGCAGCCCGGTGGGCTCGAGCAGTCCTGCCAGCGCTTGATATCGCCGCATCAGAGAACCCTCGGCGCCATCCGGGCCAATGAGCAGTGGAAGATCTTGGTAGAGTGGATCCGCGGTCGCCGCAAAAACTTCGCCTTCATGGTTGAGGTATCCACCCTCTCCCCAGCGGGCAAGCGGCCTCTGCTCAGTCAGCGTCACCTCGATTTCCGCAGGCCAGCGTCTCCGGGTATTGACCCGATACACCCAGGGTAGCGATTCGAGTTCATGGCGAAGATCAGTGAGATCCGTGGCCAGAAAGCCCGCCGCAATGCGGGGTGCCAACCGCGACTGGATCGCCTCGATATCGATATGTTGAACGTCACCCATGACGGTCAGCCGCTCTACCTGCTGGGCACTGAGATGGGTGCCCCCTTGGTAAAGCCCGACACTCACCAGAGCAACACCGGTCGCTAGCAGACTCCGATTCACCCAGCGCCTTAGCCGCGAGACAGGCACGGTGGTCACCTGGCCCGCACTCGCTTTTCGCGTTGCGCGTCGAGGTAACCTGGCGTCATTGCTTGGCATGGCGCACCTCCAGGCTGTGTTCATAAATCTCGGTCAACAGATCAAGTAGGCTGAGGCCCGCCACTTTGGCAGCGAGGGGCACAAGGCTATGGGAGGTCATTCCCGGAACGGTATTAACC
>JAAEZV010000473.1 GCA_018222695.1 Gammaproteobacteria bacterium | reverse complement strand
ATCAACAATCTTTGGCCGCCCGAGAGGCCGAGGAGGTCGCGACATGACAGCGCATATTCGCCCCCATGATCTGGATTGGGAGACCTTTCACGACCCTCACGGGCGGCCCACCACCCCCACCCGGGTTCTGAGAACTAGCGAGCCATTTCTGATCGAGGCAGATTTTCCGGCGCACTTTCACGCGGGACTGCATTGGCATCCCCACGACACCATTTATGTCATTACCCGAGGCGAGATGCGCATCGGTGACGAGGGCAGCTTTCGCCCCGGCGACATTCGCTGGGTGAAGGCGGGGCATGCCTACGGGCCCGAAGAGGCGGGTGAGGAAGGCGTGCAGTTTCACCTTTTCAGTCTGGGCGGCGATATTGGCCTGAATTGGGCGGACCTCTATGACGTGCCTGAGGCACTGACGGCGCGACTGAGTCAGTTTCAGCAGCCGGCAGGGCGTCGGCGCGTCGACGATATGCCGGTGGTCAGGCCCGCAGATGCGCTGCCGGGCTGGGATCAGATGCCAGACGAGGGCCCGCTCATTTTTCGGGTCAGCATGGACGCTGGCGAAGCGCATGCAGCGTACTGTCCTGGGTTTGATTGCGTCTGGTACCTGCTGGGCGGTGCTGTGGACGTGAACGGTGACACCACGGTGGCCAGCGGAGAATTTTTCTGCGCCGACGCCGACGCGAGCTACTCACTCAAGGCCAGTGCCGAGGGCGCGCATTGGTTGGTGTTTTCTAGCCAGAGTTTGCAACCGCTGTAGAGAGGCTCAGGGTGTATCGATGAGCTCGGTGAGCTCGAACGACCAGTTGTAGGGCGCCTCCACCGTTCCTTTGACGAAAATAAAGTCACCGTCAGTGGTGACCCACAGGTGGTACTCGGGGTGATCGGTGGCTACCACCACGTAGGCGAAGTGGTGGCATTCAAAGCTGCCGGCCCGCACCGTGATGGTCTCCTCGCCAAAGTACTCAATCGTTGTTCCCTGGGAACACGCCAGCGCCGGACCCGTCGCACCGCGGTGGTCGAGTGATGTCAGCGGGCTGTTGTAGAACGTGTGCTGGCGCGGCCCTTGAGAGCGGTCAAACCGCGCCACCAGCCAGGCGTCGGAGTTAAGCGCGTGGGTGCCAAAACCGCGAACGCTGCGGTCAATGTCTAGCTGCCCCGCAATGCGGCCCTCATCACGGGTGAGTCCTTCGTAGCGGATCTCGTCATCGGTGATGTGATACCAGGTGCTGCCTTTGAAGACGTCGCCCTCGGTGAGGCGCACGACGCAGTCTTGAGGATGGAACTCGGCATCCACCCGCTGAATGACATCGCGAATCAGTGCCGGCTCGTCATCGAGCTCACAGAATGCCCGCAGTACCCGGTCGCCATTACCATGGCGGGTCAGCGTAAAGTGCTCCCGACCCCAGATGCCCGAAGGGAAGTTCGCGTTGTCGATCTGGTACTCCACCGTGCCGCGTCGGGTCACATGTTCGCGCGCGGCCAGCCTCTGATCGGTAATCTTCATATCACAGAGACCGGTAAAAGGCGGCGGTGAGGGCGTCGATCTCTTCGAACACCTCGTCGCGGGCTAGGGTCAGCGCCTCGATGTCCTGATTCAAAGTGCTGTATAGCGACTCCAGCTGGCTCAGCTGGTAACGGGCCTCGCGGCGAGCGTCTTTGCTGAGTTCGGGATTATCCCGCGCGGCGCGGAGCTGGCCAATTTGTTTGAGTAGTGCTTCTGCTTGATCAGACTTTTCGTCGATCTGGATCTCGATCTCGCGCATTTGGGTTTTCAGGGTAAACAC
>JAAEZV010000472.1 GCA_018222695.1 Gammaproteobacteria bacterium | reverse complement strand
TTGATCAGCTCGAACTCACCGATGATGAATTTGCGCAAATCATGGGCCATGAAATTTCGCACGCGCTGGCAAATCACACCGCCGAGCGAATGTCCCGGGCGATGGCCACGGCCGCGGGGGTAGCAGTGATTGGCGCAGCATCAGATAACAGTGGCGCGGCGGTAGCCGGCGCCGCGGTGCTGGCTAATGTCGCGCTCACACTCCCAAACAGCCGAGACGCCGAAAACGAAGCCGATGTGATGGGCATGGTGCTGGCGACCAAGGCGGGCTATGACCCTGAGGCCGCGGTCACGCTGTGGCAAAAAATGGGGGATCTCAGTGACGAGCGGCCCGCAGAGTTTCTCAGCACACACCCGGCGCCGGAGAACCGACAGGCAGCGCTCAATGCCATGATTCCCCGCATGTTGGAGATCAACCCGGATCGGACCAAGGCGCCAATTCACCCGGTCACGATTGTTCAGTAACCGGTCTCAATTGTTCAGTAACCGGTCTCGATTGTTCGGTGAATAGCCGAGCTACTGCCTAACTGTGTGCAGGAAATGCAGGTGGTCTTCATACTGGTTGAGAATATCGACGATGATCTGCTCCTGAGACCAGCCCATCACGTCGTAGTCCTGTCCGCCCTCCGCTAGGTGCACCTCAGCGCGGAAGAAGCCTCCAGCCTCAGCACTACCATCAGCCACGCCAATCGAAGCATCGGGCAGCGGGTGATGACTTGCCCTCACCTCATAGATGAAGTCGACCTCGTCGCCATGGGAGACCTCCAGCCTGACCGAGAGGGCATCATCTTCCGCCACGACTCTCGCAGCCACGCCGCGCTCTGCCAATTCACTGGCAAACGACTGCATCGCAGCCTGCACGGCATTGCGTTGAAACGTTTGCACCGTCCGGTCATCCGGATAATCCAACAGGAGCCGAAGACGATCGCGCCAGCCCTCTGCCGCCATCACGGGTGGTGCATGAATCGATTGTGCCTGGCGCTTGGCGCCGTCAGCCACGATGGCTTTACCAAAACCCCAGAACGCACCAAGCATGGCGATCGCGAAGGGCAGTGCGCTGGCGATCGTCGCGGTCTGTAGCGCCTGCAACCCGCCGCCGAGGAGGAGCAGTGACGCGGCTAACGCGATCACCATCGTCCAAAGAGTGCGCTGCAGGGCGGGGGTGTTATCTACCCCTTTTGCGCTCAGCATGTTGAGCACCATCGCACCGCTATCGGCTGAGGTGACAAAGAAGATCACGATCATCACCAGTGAGATGACGCTCAACACCTCGGTCGCAGGCAGGTACTCTAGAAACCGGAATAGCCCCACAGCCGGATTCTCCTGTACCGCCGCGCCCAGTTCCTCAAACCCTTGATTGGTGATGAGCTCGAGGGCGCTGCCGCCCAGAACGCCCATCCACAAACAAATAAACAGTGTGGGCACCAGCGTCACGCCGACAAGGAACTCTCGGATCGTTCGCCCACGGGAGATACGCGCGACGAAAACCCCCACAAAAGGCGCCCAGCTGATCCACCAGCCCCAATAGAAAATGGTCCAGCCGCCAAACCAATCGGTCGGCTCATAAACATACATATCCAGTGTGCGAGGAACCAGGCCCGCCACGTAGGCGCCAAAATTTTGGAGGGTGCCCGCGAGAAGCAGAGCCGTTGGGCCAGTCAGCAGGATGAGCAACAATAGCAACATCGCCAGAACGATATTGATTTCAGACAGGCGCTTGATGCCCGTATCTAGCCCCAGAACCACCGAGACCGTGGCCAGCGCCATGGTGGCGAAAATCAGGCCGACCTGCAC
>JAAEZV010000471.1 GCA_018222695.1 Gammaproteobacteria bacterium | reverse complement strand
GGCTTTGCCTAGTCGAGATTGAAGGCCGCCCCGGCACCCCCGCCTCCTGCACCACGCCGTGTGCAGAGGGCATGTCGGTCCGTACCCAAACCCCGCGCCTGGACAAGCTCCGCAAGGGCGTGATGGAACTTTATATTTCTGACCACCCCCTCGACTGCCTCACTTGCCCCGCGAATGGTGACTGCGAACTGCAGGACATGGCCGGCGCTGTGGGCCTCAGGGATGTGCGCTACGGCATGGAGGGAGAGAATCACCTGCACAAGGGCAAAGACGAATCGAACCCCTATTTCACCTTTGATGCCAGCAAGTGCATCGTGTGCAGCCGCTGTGTGCGCGCTTGCTCCGAAGTGCAGGGCACGTTTGCGCTGACCATCGCCGGGCGCGGTTTTGGCTCCCAGGTCTCACCGAGTGAGCAGCAACCTTTCTTCGATAGCGAATGTGTCTCCTGCGGTGCCTGCGTGCAGGCCTGCCCCACGGCCACGCTGCAAGAGAAGAGCGTGATTGATCTCGGCGTGCCGAGCCGCAAAGTCAAAACCACCTGCGCCTATTGTGGCGTGGGTTGCTCGTTTACCGCCGAGTTGCGCGGTGATGAGGTGGTGCGCATGGTGCCCGACAAGCAGGGCGGCGCGAACGAAGGCCACTCCTGTGTGAAGGGCCGTTTTGCTTGGGGCTATGCCCAGCATCAGGACCGTGTCACCAGCCCCCTGATTCGCGACAGTATTGAAGACGAGTGGCGTCCGGTGGAGTGGGACGAGGCAATCAGCTTTGCCGCTGACCGGCTCAACGCGATTAAGTCCGAGCACGGCGTAGACGCCATCGGTGGTATCACTTCATCACGCTGCACCAACGAAGAGGTTTACGTGGTGCAGAAGATGGTCCGCGCCGCGTTTGGCACCAACAATATCGATACCTGTGCACGGGTATGCCATTCGCCCACGGGCTACGGCTTGAAGCAAACCTTTGGCACCAGTGCCGGCACGCAGGACTTCGCCTCAGTGGAGCAATCCGACGCCATCATGGTGATCGGCGCCAACCCGACCGACGCTCACCCCGTGTTCGGCTCGCGCATGAAGCGCCGGCTGCGCGAAGGGGCGGATTTGATCGTGATCGATCCACGATCGATCGATCTGGTGCGCTCGCCGCACATTCAGGCGGAGCACCACCTGCAGCTGATGCCCGGCACCAACGTGGCGGTGCTCAATGCGATCTCTCATGTGGTGGCCACCGAAGGCCTCATGGACGACGACTTTGTCTACGAGCGCTGTAATAAGACCTCGTTCAAAGCCTGGCTCGATTTCATCAGCCTGCCCGAAAACAGCCCTGAGGCGCTCGCCGAGACCACCGGGGTGGATGCCGAGGCGGTGCGGGCTGCGGCGCGGGCTTTCGCCACCGCCGGCAACGGCGCGATTTACTACGGCCTAGGTGTGACTGAGCACTCGCAGGGCTCCACCATGGTCATGGCCATGGCCAACCTGGCGATGGCCACAGGCAATATCGGTCGCCTTGGGGTGGGTGTGAACCCGCTGAGAGGTCAGAACAACGTGCAGGGTTCCTGCGACATGGGCTCCTTCCCCCATGAGTTTGTGGGATACCGCCACGTATCGGATGACACCGTGCGCGAACAGTTTTCCAGCGTGTGGGGCGTGACGCTTCGTGAAGACCCCGGCATGCGGATTCCGAACATGCTCGATTCTGCGGTGGCCGGTGAGTTCAGGGGTATCTACATTCAGGGTGAAGACATCGCCCAGTCAGACCCCAACACCAATCACGTGGCCGAGGCACTACGATCCATGG
>JAAEZV010000470.1 GCA_018222695.1 Gammaproteobacteria bacterium | reverse complement strand
GGTCGAGAGAATAGTGTGATTGCCAGCGGGCAAAGACTGCGTCGATCCAGTCCAGTACGGCGGCAGGCTCCGAGGCGACGAGCTCGTGGCCCTGACTTGCGAGCGTGCTCAGCAGCGTTTGGTCTTGTACCACCTGCAAGGTCGCGAGCGCCTCAATCAGGGCCTCGCCTGTCAATCCTTCGGTCTGCGATGGCAATGCAAAGGCGGTGCGGACCTCCACTTCCAATGAGCGGGTCAGTGGCAGGCGGTCATCTTCCATGTATTGACTCCTGTACGCACTTGCCGGTGCCGACGCTCGCAACCGCTTGTTCCTGTTGGTCGGCTAGCGCCGCTTGGCACCACGAAAAGCAGAGATTTCAGCGTCTATCTGACAGTAATTTGTCGATAATACGCTCCAACTGGTTGAGATTATTACACTCTTTAGCCAAGTGACAGTGTCTTTTCACCAGTAACATTTCCGAATCGCCCGTGCCCCAGAGTCGTGTGGATTCCGGATTGAGCCAGATTAACTGCCTGGCACGCGCCTTGATTTCTGCCAGGAGATCCAGCCTCGGATCGGCCTGGTTGTTTCGCGCGTCACCCAGCACAATCACCGTGGTCGCGCTATTTACTTCAGCGAGGGCGAGCTCGGAAAAATCCTGCAGCGCCCGGCCATAATCAGTGGCACCGCCGTATTTGAGGTTCACCCGTTCGATCGCCTCCTCAACCGGCAGCGTGGCGAACAGGTCGCTCACCTCGCCAAGAGCCGCAGAAAAAGCGAAGCTTCGGGTACGTGGCAACACGTCTTGCACCGCATAGAGAAACATCAGCAAGAACTTGGCGTATGCCGCCACTGAACCACTGACGTCGCATATCGCCATGATCTGAGGCCGCTTTCGCTCGATTTTGCGCCAGCGAGGATGAAAAGGGATGCCATCGGTAGGGATGGCCCGGCGCACCGTCTCCCCGACATGCAGTTTGCCTCGACGGTAGCGACGCCTGCGGCGGCCATGCCGCGCGGCGAGTTTGCGCGCCATGCGGTCCATCAATCGTTTGAGCCGGGCCATCTGGCTGTGATCCACGTTGCCGAGTTTCAGTTTCGACAGGGACTCGTCCAGCAGGTCCTCGGTGGCCGCACTCGCATGAATCAAATAGGCGCGCTCCACGCGATCACGCACCCGTTCACGGAGTTGCTCTCTCAGAGCTTGAACCGCTTCAAAGGCAGCGGGCTCGCTTTGTTCGAATTCGATAGCCGCCTCGCGCAGCGCTTCGTCACCCAGCGCGTCAAGTATTTTGCGCACGTATTGGCCCCGCTGGGTAAACAGCGAAATCTCCTCGACCTTGGCTTCTGCCGCGGCCGTCTCGATGGCAACGGACAGCGTGCTTTCATCCTGCGACTCGAGTGCATCAAAGAGCGAATTGCCACGGAGTCCGTCCAGCGGATCCTCACCCGGGGCTGCCGGGTCTATCTGAGGCGCCTGCTCAGGCGGTTCTACTGAGGATTCCTCTGGCTCGACATCTGACTGACCGCCCGCGGGTGGGCGCTCGGGGATGGGTTGAAAATAGTCGTCGAAGGCCGCCTCGAATACGCTCAACTCGTGGAGAGATTTTGCCAAGGCGGCCGCGAGCCCGTTTTTGAGCAGGGACCGGTTCTGGTAGCCCACCAGCTCAGCGACCTCGATGGCATCGAGGGTATCGGCGGGGGACACCGGGATCTTTTTTCCTCGCAGGTACTGCACAAAGGCCAGCAGCTGATCACTGCTAGCCGCGGCGCGCGCCGTATGCGTAGAGTCCACTGACAACGTCAGCCCGCGGCA
>JAAEZV010000469.1 GCA_018222695.1 Gammaproteobacteria bacterium | reverse complement strand
GCTCAGTGGAGTATTTGATCTCCTCCATGGAAAGCAGGGCGGTGACTTTGAATATTTTCACCTCTGCAATCAGGCTTTGGTAGAAGTCGTCATAGGCCTTAGCATCCGCGACACGTACTTTCAGGAGGTAATCGACTTCACCCGCTAACCGATGTGCCTCCATCACTTGAGGTCGCTCGCGCACCACGCTCAAGAATTGTTGCTGCCATTGCGCGTCGTGTTCGCTGGTTTGCACGAGAATAAAAAAGCAGGCGCTCAGCCCCAGCGCCTCGGGATCGCAGAGCGCTACCTCTCGGCGAATCACGCCGCGCTGCTTGAGTTTTTTGATGCGGTTCCAGATGGGGGTTTTGGTGGAGCCCGTTCGCTTCGCCAACTCATCGAGCGACAACGTGCTGTCACGCTGGAGAAGGCTAATCAGTGTCTTGTCGGTGAAATCCATGCTCGTCCGTTGAATTTCGTCAAAAATGAGAAAATAGCCTATTTAATGGCGGTATAAAAGAAAAATATTCTTATCAAATGGTTATATAACCAGAATATAAGAATATTATTTGTTTTGTGGTGAGGCCTGTAGAGTGCCGCGCCTATGGACTATCTACCGATATTCGTTGCCACTAAAGCGCACCGCATTGTTGTCGCAGGCGAGGGACAACTTGCAGAGGCGAAATGCCGTGCCGTGCTCAAAACCGCAGCAGCGGTGACGTTATTCAGTGAGGCGCCGACGGAAGCGATGCGTGAGTGGGCGGATCAGCTGCGGCTCACGCTGGAGACGCGGCCTTGCACCGCGGCTGATCTCGAGGGCGTGAGGTTGGTTTACGCGGCCTCTGATAACGAGGCGGCTAACAGACAGCTTGCAGAGTGGGCGAGACAGGCCGGCGCCTGGGTCAATGTGCTGGATGAGCCCGAAGAGTGTGACTTCATCACCCCCGCCGTAGTAGATCGTGACCCGGTCGTTGTAGCCATTGGCACCGAAGGGACGGCGCCTGTCTTGGCGAGGCAGATCAAAGCGGATGTCGAGGCCATGCTGCCCCAGCATCTGGGTCGCCTGGCGCGCGCTGCGCAATCTTTCCGACAGCGAGTGAGTGAGGCGCTGTCTCCCGGCAGGCCGCGCCGGCAGTTCTGGAAGGCTTTCTTCAAGTTGGCGTTGCCTCATTCCGAAACCTCGGAGCGGGAGCTCGCGCTGAGCCTTCAGTCGCTTCTTTCGCAACACGAACAGCTTACGCCGCCCGAGGGGCGAATCGCGTTTGTCGGTGCGGGCCCTGGCGACCCCGAGTTGCTCACTATGAAAGCCCGGCGCTTGATCCATGAGGCTGATGTGGTGGTGTATGACCGTTTGGTAGGCAGTGAGGTGCTGGAGCTGGCTCGCCGGGAAGCTAAATTTATTAGCGTAGCTAAGAAGGGATTTGGGCCGGCGGTGAGTCAGCAAGAGATCAATGCCCAATTGGTCCGTGAAGCGACCGCGGGTTACCTGGTTGTTCGCCTGAAGGGCGGTGATCCCAGCTTGTTTGGCAGGCTGGATGAGGAGTTAGAGGCAGCGGCTAACGCCGGAATAACCACCGAAGTGGTCCCCGGGATTACGGCTGCTTCCGCAGCCGCAGCCACGTTGCAGGTATCTCTCACTCGACGGCACAGGAACTCCAGCACCACCTTTTTGACCGCACACGACGCTGAGGGCTTTGCCGAGCACGAGTGGCAGCAGTTGGTGCGCTCCGGGCAGTCTCTGGCGGTCTACATGGGGCGCAAAACAGCGACTTTTCTTCAGGGCAGGTTGCTTATGCACGGAGCGGATCGGCGCTTACC
>JAAEZV010000468.1 GCA_018222695.1 Gammaproteobacteria bacterium | reverse complement strand
TTGCATCGTGCGATCCACCGATTCGCGTCGCAGCGGATCGAGGTGCGACAGTTGGATTTCGTCGAGCCCTTTGGTCTGGATCAGCGTGCGAGCGTGACCAACGGATTCCAGCGAGCGGAATGCCAGCAGTACGTGGGCACCACTGTTGATCTGGCGCTCGGCGTAGGTCAAAGCCTGCTCGTAGTCTGAGCCACCCAGAATGAGTACCACGTTGTCGGTGAGGTCTTCGAGGCGCTTATCTGGCCACGACACCAATTGCGAACGACTCTGCGCGGGCACCTGCATGCCATTGGTCACCTCAACGTGGTGACCTGACACCGCCGCCGACTCTTCAGAGGCCAACCAGACAATGCCATTGGCGACGTCAGTAGGCGTCGGGTAGCGATACTCGAGGCCTTCCTCGCCGTTGCGAGTCGTGATCATGAGATCACGGAACTCTTGGCTGGTACTGCCCGGGGGGATGTTCTGCAGCTCATCCATGGTGGCAAAGACGGTATCGATCCGCTCTGACTCGATTGGGCCCGGGAACAGCGTATTGACGCGAATACCGCGCTCTTCACCCAACTCCAGCGCCAAGCCTTTGCCCAGAGCATTAAGACCCGACTTCGGGACCACGTAAGGGATGCGGCCGTAATAGTGGGTGCGCGAGAAAATCGTCGATACGTTGACAATCGTGCCGCCGTCACTCAGGTGGGCGGCAGCCGCACGCGCCATATTCCAGGGCGCGCCGAGCAGGTTCATCGCGGAATCAAACATGGTCTGGTCAGACCCTGCCGCGCGCATTTCCACATCGGTGAAGGGGATATCACGGAGCGTGTACTTGGGACCCGCGGCGCCGGCGTTGTTGACCAGCACGTCGAGCTTGCCAAAGCTGTCTACGGCGCGCGCGACAATATCGCGACACACCTGCGGATCAGCGCAGTCGCCCACAATTGTGGTGATGTTCTCGGCGTCAAAGCCCTCTTCAGAGAGTTCCTCGACAAAGGCATCCAGCTTGCTCTGGTCTCGGCCGGTCATGGTGACCTTGGCGCCTTCCCGGAGCAGATGGCGAGAGATATAGCGGCCTATGGAGCCCGCAGCGCCAGTCAGAATCACTGATTTGTTTTCGAGCCGGCGCCCAGCGAGAGACTGAGCAATAACAGTGTTGGATAAGTTCGACATATCGTTCATCTAAGCGCTCCGGCTGATCCTGTTTCGACTTTGGTAATCTCTTCACCGCGTTCGGCTGCGTCACGCAGCGCCCAGGCGCGGTAAAGCTCGTCTTTGGTTTTGAGGCCCATGCGCGGTAGCGCATGGGTCACCACATAGTTCGCACCGCCGTGGCGGTTCTCCCACATCGCCTGGTGGATCTCGGCGATGTCTTCGATGGGTCGCGCCAGAGGCGGCAGCACATCGATCTGCGCGGCGGCGATTCGCTCCTGCATTTCCGCAAATTCACGCGCGGTATTGAGGTGCGTGCCACGAATCTCTGCGCTGGGCATAATGATGCGACGCTGTCGCATCCATACCTGCGGCGCGTAGAAGGTAAACCGCTGCCCGCTCAGTTCTTCGGCATACACGACCTTGCCCACGTTTGGCTTGACCAGTGAGGTGGCGAGGGCGAGGCCGTCGCGACCGGCACGCTCGAACACCACATCGGGCAGGCCGCGCTTGTCGAGGGTGTTGCGCAGAAAGGGCGCAATTGCTGAACCAATCGGCTTCAGCGTGCGGTCCGAGAACAAACGGACGGCTTCCTTGAACGCCTGCGACTCGGTGAACGGGTTGGGCATTTGCGCAAACGGCCCGGGCGGGTCGTAGTCATCA
>JAAEZV010000029.1 GCA_018222695.1 Gammaproteobacteria bacterium | reverse complement strand
CCCTTAAGGTCGTCATAGGTCAGACCCATTTTCGCAGGCTGGCTGCCGCGCAGATTGTTCCACACCACGTCGCTCTTTTTCACCAGCTCATGAAACAGCGCGCGACCTTCGTCGCTTTTCAGGTTCAGCGTCACGCTTTTTTTGGCGAGGTTAAAGGCCTGAAAATAGGCGCTATCATCTTCGGCGAGGGTGACTGATCCCGACTGACGCGATGGGTCACCGCCCGTGGCGCGATTCTCGATCTTGATTACTTCGGCCCCCAGCTCGGCCAGGTACATCGACCCGTAGGGGCCCGCACCAAACTGCTCAATAGCCAGTACACGAATGCCGGCGAGGGGTTTCATCATGATGGGCTCCAGCGAATCTTGAATGTGGGGGGGATGATACCTTGCACCTGTGCGCAGATTGGTGCATCTTTGGATCGGAAGCGAAATTGTAGCAAATGTCCGGTCAATTGTTTTGAGTGCCGCTGGGCACTCGCAGTTTGCTGAACCCTGCGACTCGCGTTGCGATCATTAGAAGATCTATAACAAGAGGAGGCCAATATGCCTTATCGTCTTGGTGTCGACGTCGGCGGCACATTTACCGACCTGATTCTCGTTGATGAAAAATCGGGTTCCATCCATACCGCGAAAGTCCCGAGTACGCCGGCTGATTCCTCTATCGGTGTGATGAACGGTGTCGCAAAGGTCTGTGACAACGCCGGGGTGGATCCCTCCGAAATCGCGCAAGTGATGCACGGCACTACGGTCGCGACTAACACGGTCTTGACCGGCACCGGCGCTAAAGTCGGATTGGTGACTACCAAAGGCTATCAACAGGTACTGCAGATTGCGCGATCCTATGTGCCCGGCGGGCTCGGTGGTTGGGTGATCTACAACAAGAGCCAGCCGCTGGCTCCGCTGTCGTGCACGATTGAGGCGGATGAGCGCATGGGCGCAGACGGCTCGGTGGTGCGAAAGCTGAATAAAACGGCTCTGACCAAGGAGCTTAAAAAGCTTAAGAAAGAAAATATTGAGGCGTTGACGATTTCTCTGATCAATTCCTACGCCAATCCAGCCCACGAAAAAGAAGTCGAGAAAATCGCCAAGCAGGTGCTACCGGGTATTCCGGTTTCGCTCTCTTACGATGTGGTGCCTGAGATGCAGGAGTACGAGCGCACGATTACGACGGTGGCAAACTCCTATGTCCGCCCGAAAGTGGCCGCTTACGTTAAAAGCCTTGAGCGAAAACTCAAGGCGAAAATGAAGGATGTGAAGCTCCATATCCTTCGTTCTGACGGCGGCATGGCCTCGGCCAAGGTCGCTCAATCCCTGCCAGTGAATCTGTTGATGTCAGGACCCGCTGGTGGTGTATCCGGCGCGGTCTGGGTCGCCAAGCAGGCGGGTTTTGAAAACTTGCTGACCTTCGATATGGGCGGCACCTCTACCGACGTGGCACTGGTGCAGGACAGCAACGCACAACTAAGGAGGGAGACAACGGTTGGCGATGTGACCGTGAGAGCATCCTCTGTGGACGTGCGCACCGTGGGTGCCGGGGGCGGCTCGATCGCTCACGTACCTGAACTCACTGGCGCCTTGCGCGTTGGCCCGGAAAGTGCCGGTGCCGAACCGGGACCAGCGGCCTATAACAAAGGCGGTGACCTGCCGACCGTGACCGACGCTAACGTGGTACTGGGATACTTGCCCAGTGAAGTGCGGCTGGGTGGCGATATGGAGATCCGCAAGGACCTCGCTGAAAAAGCGATCAAGCCAGTTGCGGACGCTTTGGGCATTTCGGTGAAGCGCGCCGCCGCGGGCATCATCGATATTGTGAACGAGAACATGTACGGCGCCCTGCGACTAGTGTCGGTAGAGCAGGGCTTTGACCCCCGTGACTTTGCGCTGATTGGTTTTGGTGGTGCGGGTCCTCTGCACGCTAATGCCCTCGGCAAGTTAATGAATAGCTGGCCAGTGATTATTCCCCCTGGCCCAGGCGTCCTGTGTGCTTACGGGGACGCGACCACGCGCGTACGCGACGAGGCATCGCGGACGTTTATTCGTCGGTTTGGCAATACCTCAACAAGCGAGTTGACCAAGATTTTCCAGCAGCTAGCAAACAAGGCGCTGAAAACGCTCGAGAAAGAGGGTGTGCCCAAGGCGCATCGTTCGGTCACCTATCAAGCGGATATCCGTTATTCCGGACAAGGACTCACGCTAACGGTCGATTTCGACCTGAAAAAGCTCAAATCCAAGGGCTTGTCGGTGATTGGCGATCCCTTTGATGACATGCACCGTCAGTTGTTTACCTTTGCGCTCGAGGCGGACAAGGAAATTGTGAACGTTCGGGCGGTGGCGCAAGGCAAGAGTGCCGAAATCGACGCCAAGAAAGTGACTGGCTCTGGCAGCCGCACGCCGGTCGCTGCAGCCAAGATCGGGACTTCAAAAGTCTTCATGGACGGCAAGAATATGGAAGCAAACCTATACCGACGGGATCAGTTGAAAGCCGGTAACAAAATCGACGGACCCGCGATCGTGCTCGAGATGGATTCGACCACGGTCATTCTGTCCGGGCATACCGGTAACGTCGACAAATTCGGCAACATCCTGATAGCACCGTCAGCTTGAGCGAGGGGAGATAACAATGCCTGCAACAATCGTTGAAACCAATACCAAGAAATTCAAGCGTAAGGATATCGACCCAATCACCCTCGACATCATCGAAAACGCGATGATGAATGCCCGCTACGAGATGGATGCGGTCGTGTTTCGGACGGCGATGTCGCCGGGGATTCGTGAGCAAAACGATATGTTCCCGATGATCGCCAATTTGGAAGGCAAGATGGTGGTCGGCCAGTTCGGTAGCTTTATCCACGGCTTTAAAGAGGCCTACGACGGCACCATTGAAGAGGGTGACCTGTTCCTGACCACCGACCCCTACGCCTGTAACGGCGCGATCAGTCACATCAATGACTGGCTGTTACTGCGGCCGATCTTCAAGGACGGCCGGCTGATTGCCTACGCTGCCATGTTTGGTCACATGACTGACGTGGGCGGCAAGGTACCGGGCAGTCTGCCAACCGACGCTCGAGAGATTTTTGAGGAAGGTATTCGCGTGCCGCCGCTTAAGATCTTCAAAAACGATGAGCTGCAGACCGATGTGCTGAATTTGATTCTGCACAACAGTCGCATGCCGACCTGGAACCGCAGTGACTTTAACGCTCTCGTTGCCGCCATGCGGACCGCCGAGAAGCGCGTCATCGAGATGGCGGAGCGCTTCGGTGATGACGAGTATTACTCGGCCCTGGACGAGCTTTTGGCACGGAACAAGCGAGCTATGGGTAAGCTGATCAAGGACACCGTGCCCACGAAAAAACAGTACTTCGAGGACTACATTTGTGATGACGGTCTGGGCATGGGCCCGTACCGCATCAAGTGCTCAATGTGGCGTGACAAAGACAAAGTCATTTTTGATTTTGAAGGCACCGACCCGCAGTCGATCAGCTCTATCAATTTTTATCTCAACGAAGAGATGTTCAAGATGTTCTGCGGCGTCTACATGATCATGGTGTTTGACCCTCAGATTATGTTTAACGACGGCTTTTATGATCTGATGGAAGTGCACATTCCTGAGGGCACGCTGCTCAAGCCTCGCGAACCCGCGGCACTCTCGTGTCGTACCCACGCGCTTGGGCGGATTTTTGACGTGCTGGGCGGCCTTTTGGGTCAGGGGGATCCCGACTTCTTAGCGGGTGCTGGCTTCTCTGACAGCCCGCACTTCATGTACTCGGGTTACGACAAGAATGGCGAGTGGTATCAGCTCTACTCCATTGGCTTTGGCGGGATTCCTGGCAAGCCCTCAGGTGATGGGCCCGACGGGCACTCTCTGTGGCCCAGCTTTACCAATGTGCCCAACGAGTTCTTGGAGAGCTACTTCCCGCTGCGCATCGAAGCGTATGAAACGATTACTGATAGCGGTGGCGCGGGCTATAACCGCGGTGGTAATGGCCTGCGAATGGGGTACTGCTTCCTCGAGCCCGGCACCATCTCTATTCACGACGACCGCTGGCTGACTTATCCGTGGGGCGTTAACGGTGGCTTGCCGGGACGTCGCTCGGAGAAAATTTTGAAGCGCACCGACGGTAGTGAAGAAATGATGCCGAGTAAGTGTGACCGGATTGCCGTGAACGCCGGTGACATTCTCTACTTCAATACCTGGGGTGGGGGAGGTTGTGGAGACCCCTTGAAGCGGGAAACCGAGCGTGTTGAGTTCGACGTGCGGGCGGGTCTGGTCTCGGTCGAGGGCGCCAAGCGCTATGGTGTGGTGATGAATGCTGACCACACGGTTGACGAGAAAAAGACCAAAGCGCTGCGCGCCAAAATGGCCAAGCAACGTGGCAAGGTTAAAATGTTTGACCGCGGTGGCGACATTGCCGAGCTCAAGAAGCGCTGCAAGAAAGAGACCGGGCTGGACGCACCGCGCCAACCGGAGTTTCAGGCCTGGGCGCTCAAGTTCCTTGAGGAACAGCCCAAGCCGAAGGGCCGCATCAAGATGGCGCGTGGCTGATAAGCTTGTCATGTGCGCTACTGCAAAGCCGGGCCTTGCCCGGCTTTTTCTTGCGTCAAGCACTCAGGGGGCAACTTGACCGTTGACCGCACAGCCCTGATCGGCCGCCCGTTGCGGGCCGCGACCTATACCGTTTCCGAAGTGGATGTGAACGACTTCTTGGGGGTGGTAGCTGAGTCAGACTTCGCGCCGACCGATGGTTCCGAGGGTGGCACCGAGGCAGCTTCAGGGCGCTTGGCGCCGCCATCCTTCGCGCCGTTTGTCGCGGTATTGGGCTTACTGAAAACCTTCGACTGGCAGGACGACTTTCTGTTTGATTACCGAACGGGCACGGCCATGTTCGGAGAGCAGTCCATTGACTTCCATCGGCCTTTATTGGTGGGGCAACCTGTTGCCATCTCGGCAGAGATAAGCGATGTGTATGAGAAGCAGGGCAAGCAGACGTTCGATGTAGTCGAAGTCACTTTCGACATCAAGAGTCGCGAAGAGGGGGATCTGCTCATGTCCGGCCAGCAATCCTACATCCTGTTCAAATGACGGCGCCGCTCAGCAAAGCGTGGTTTGAGGATTACGAGGTGTCGATGGCCTTGCCCAGCGTCGAGTTGGGGCCCATGGATCGCTATGATTACATCCCGATTGCGCTGATTTTGAGAGACACCAATCCGCTGCATCTGGATCGCGTATATGCGCAGGAACGGGGCCTGCACGATGTCGTGCAGCAGGGGCCACTGAATCAGGCTTACCTATACCGTTATTTCACCTCCCTGCTACACGATCCCTGGGATTTGGTAGCGACCAAGATGCGCTTTGCTGCCAACGTGTTTCCTGAAGACACTTTGACCTGCGGTGGGGAGGTGCTCGCCTTGGCGCCTGAGGAGGCAGGCGGCGGGATTGTGACCTGCGCCGTGTGGCAACGGAATCAAAAGGGCGAGACCATCCTGAAAGGCGAGGCGAAGGCTCGTATTCCGTCACGACGCTAGCTGATCTCTAAAAGAGCGGCAGCGGGCGTTGGAATAGTAACTTCAGACTGGTGCCATCTCTGCTAGGAGCTGATCGCGAAGCGTGGACTTGAGTATCTTCGTCGCGCCCATCGGCCACTCTTCTATAAAGCGCACTTGGCGAGGAATCTTGAAGCTTGCAATCTCACCGCGGCAAAAAGTGATCATCTCAGCTTCTGTCGCGGTGGCCTCGGGTACTAGCTCAATAAACGCGACGGGCACCTCACCGTATTTTTCGTCGGGTAGACCGACAACTTGCGCGAGCTTCACCGCCGGGTGAAGCGCGAGGTAACCCTCTATCTCGACAGCCGCGACATTCTCGCCCCCCACTTTCAGCATATCTTTGAGCCGGCCGCGAAACGTCACGCGGCCCTCGGCATCTAAAACGCCGAGATCACCGGTTCGGAACCATCCTCCTTCCCAGAAGGCCGCCTCGGTCTTTTCGGGGTCGTTGTAGTACCCGCTAAACACACTGCGCCCGCGGGCCACAATTTCACCAGGCTCGCCGGACGCCAGCGTCTTGCCGGTTTCCGGGTCGCGCACTTCAATGTCGATGCCGGGCAGCGCTTTGCCTGAGCATTCTGAGCGCAGCGGCAGGGGGTCGTCGGGATTACACATCGCCACGGAGCCGCCGCACTCACTCATCCCAAAGCAGGTGATTTGAGTGGTATACGGCATCAGAGCTTGCATAGCGCCCAGTTCTTCGGGGGGGCCGACATTGAGCATGACGCGCACGCCGCTGAGGGTCTCAGGCGTGTAGCGGGGGTGGTGCAGTAGCTGCAGGGTAATGGTGGGAAAGGCGGGGAAGGCAACGGTGACCCGCTCGCGGGTAATCTGGTCGAGGGCCTCGTCCGGATCGAAGTGGGCCATGGAGACCAGTGTCCCACCGAAATGGAGGGTGCCTGTGAGCGGCTGTGTAAAAGCGCTATGGAACATAGGCAGTGGGTTCCAAACGACATCGCCCTCAATGAGCCGTAACCGATCGGTGCCGCCCACCACGCCAGCATGCTGCAACACAATATGGTCCAACGGGCAGCCCTTGGGCATCGCTGTGGTGCCCGAGGTATAAAACATCAGCGCGGTGTCGGTTATCGCTGTGCCCGCATGGCGTTTCTTAACCTCACCGGGGTCCACTGATTCTGCTACCCCACAGAAAGTGTCTCGATCCATGAAGCCTTCGCTGTGACCTGCGCCCAGAAAAATCTGATGCTGCATCGAGGGTGCCTTCTGCACCTCGGCCTTGTTCAATAGTTCAACGTAATCGGTGTGATCTTCGACGGTGTTGTTGGTCACCACCACCTTGATCCCTGCATCTGCCGTGACGTGGGCGATTTCGCGGGCTTTGAAGCGGGCGTTGTACAGTACAGGGATCGCGCCGATCAGGGATGTGCCGAACAAAAGGTCGGTAAAGTCCAGCCCATTGGCCATCAAAATGCCCACCCGATCACCGCGCTCGATACCGAGGGCGATTAGGGAGCGGCCGACCATCTGTGCCCGGGCGGCGAGATCGCTATAGGTGACCCGCTCATCGCCAACAACAATGCAGTCACGATCGGGGTGACGTCTTGAACCCCGCAGCAATACCTCGGCGAGGGGAACGGTCTCGAAATCATCCGGCGACAACGGGGCACCTCATCGCATTTTTGCGCAGCGCCAGCAGTGCACGGATTTTTGTCTGGGAGTGGTATTGGCGCATAGGGGTAGCACTTTAACGTTATCCCCGGTGACTCGCTATGGGCGCAGATCTCAGGCCTGACTGTTGGTGAGCGCTGGTTCTTGGGGCACAATGCCGACCCATTGAGCCAGAGGAAATAGTGGCTCAGAGCCAACTCACACTCTGACAGGGAAACCACCATGGCGCGTGCCTTACTGATCAAGTTACATTTGTATTGCTCTGCTTTTTTCGCTGCGGCGATTGTGTTGGTGGCGGTATCTGGGGGGCTCTACCTGATTGGCATCAAAGGCACCATTGAACAGACGCCTGTTGGCACCCTTGCCACGGGACAACAACTTTTGCTGGACCCGAGCGAAGCAAAAGTGCAAGCGGCGCTGGTCACTCTTGGTGTCAGTGATTTCGAGTTTGAGTACGTGAAACAGAAGGGCTTACAGCTGATTACTCGACCTACCACCCGGCCGTTTTACACGTTGGATATCAGCGGTGAAGACGCGGTGGTGCGGTATAACGAACCCTCACTGCAAAAGCGGATGATTGAGCTTCACATGGGGCATGGGCCGACCGCCTATAAGACCTATCAGCAAGTGTTCGCGGCGGGGATGCTCTTTATTATTCTGACAGGATTGTGGCTGGGTCTGTCTTCTGCCCGGCTCCGCTTTTCTACCGCAGTGATCTCGGGCGCCGGAGTGATCTTGTTCCTGTGGCTGGCGCTTTCATAGCAGAGCATCCATAAACGTATATCCATAAAAAAGCCGGGCAATGCCCGGCTTTTTTACTCTGTTAGCGACTTAGAAGTCCCACTGGAACTCCACACCCGCCGTGCGATAGGTGCCCGGCGTTACAAACGCGCCGCCGAATTCTGGCGCCATGATCACTTCGCCTACGTATTCCTCATCGAACAAGTTGCGAGCAAAAGCGGTCACTTTCCAACGCTCACCGCCTATGCCGACTCTGAGATTCGTGATGCCGTAGGCGTCAACCTTTGTCTTGGAATAGCTGGTGGCCAAACCTCCGAACAATACGGCAGGTACTTCGTATGGAAGTCCCTCAAAGTCGTATGACTTGGGTACATCAAGATCACTACCCTGAACGACGTGGTAGAAAACGTCACCTTGATAGGCATACTCGATGCGAGCCAGCACGTTGAGATCGCCGAAATTCTGATCCCAGGTGAGAGCCACGTTCGCGGTAAATTCGGGCGCATTGGGAACATCGTTACCCACAACATAGGGGCGAACTGTCATGGCGTCGATCTCGCCGTCGATTGTGCTGTAGCCGGCATCCAACCGAAGGCCATCGGTCATTTGCCATGAAGCGCCAACCTCAAAGCCCTGAATGGTGACTTCGTCGATGCCTTCAACAGTCCTTAGGAGACCAAAAGGTCCTACGTAGAATTCGAAGAACTGCATGTCATCGACTTCTGTGTGGTACGCCGCAGCGTCCAGCTGCAGGTTGCCGTCTAGCAATGTAGAGCGGAAGCCCACTTCAAATGAACTGGACGTCTCTTCCTCGTAGATCTCGGGCGGTGCCACTGGCAGGCCGTCGGGGTTAACGAGGAACAAGCTGATGGTCTCGGTACCACCAAGGTTGTTAAAGCCACCGGTCTTAAAGCCAACGCCCCAGCTACCGAACAGAGTCGTGTTTTCAGACAGGTCATAAGTCAAACTAACCTTGGGCTGGATGGCGTCAAATTCTTCGCTACGATCCGCTACTCGCGCGCTTACCGCACCTGTCGACAGGTCGATAAACGCTGGGTTCCAAGGTGTGCCGCCCAAAGGTGCGCCGTTTAAAGTACAGCCACCTTCAAAGAAGGTCCCGCAGTAGTCGATGTTGGTCGAGACGTATCCATCAGCTGGGCTGGGTACTGCATTGCTGACTTCTCGATCCTCAATGTCGTATCGCACTGCGAAAGACAATTCCATGCGGTCGGTAATGTCATAGTTAATGGAGCCAAACCCCGATAGTACCGTGGTTTCGAAGTCATCCAATACCAGTGCATCGGTGAGCTCGTTCACGAAGGAACGTGGCAGTTGCGCGCGACCGTCGTCCTCGAGCTGCGCCACACCCACACGCCGATCAATATTCAGGAAGTACATGCCCGCTTGCCAACGCAGTCGCTGGTCAGCATCTGACGTCCACTGAAGCTGGAAGCTGATGTCGCGCTGGTTGCGCTCCTGATACTGATAGCCGTCACACGTCGTCGGGCTGTAGGGAGGGAAGAAAGGGTTTCCATCTGGCGAAAAGCCGGCGAGGTTGAATGTTGGCTGTTGCATCGGCGTGCCGTCACCAAGGAACAGTGATCGATCTGCAGCAGTTTGCTGGCAGTGTCCCAAGTTGTTATAGAAGCCAAACGCACCGGAGGTACCATCTGCGAGGAAGTACTGGTCCTGGTCTGAGTAGAGTGCCCATGCAGTCAGCGTGCCGGAGTCAAACTGCTTATCGACTTTGACAGACACTTCCAGCGTGTCCTGCTCGTTCTCCGGGTCGACGTTGGGGCTGTATACCCATTCAAAATCATTGACGTCGATGGAGGCTGCCGCAGGGTCAACTCCAAAGCCTTGCAAGCCGTCCAGAGCGCCAACAAAAAAGGGCAGTTCGAAGGCGGCGTTGAATGAGATTGAGGCGGCAGATACCTCCGAGTAGCGAATCTTGGTGTCGATTGACAGCGTGTCGGTCGGATCAAATACGATTCGGCCGCTCACGGCGGTCTCTTCGTAGTCGTTGACGACATCATCGTTGAGGTAAACATTCTCCAAGAAGCCGTCGGTCTTACGTGAGGTGACGGTCAGGCGTCCGGCGACATCGCTGCCCAGGGGGCCGGCAATGGTCGCGGTGCCGTACATGGTGCCGTATTCCGCTGCACCGACTTTGATGCTGCCTTCCATTTCTTGTGTCGGTCGCTTGGTCGACATGATGACCGCACCCGCGGCGGCGGAGCGACCATACAGTGCGCCTTGCGGTCCCTTCAGTACCTCAATCTGTGCCAGATCCGGGTACTCGCGGTTAAAAGCTGAGGGGTTTGTATAAAGGATGCCGTCGACGATAAATGCGAAGTTGGTCTCCGCGTCGCGGGCACCGTTAATGCCACGAATTGCTAACTGGCTATCTCCTACCTCGACAGAGTTCACGAACGTGACGCCCGGTGTCATGTAGACAAAATCTTCGGCGCGAGCCACACCCATGTTCTCGATCTGGCCTTCAGTGAAAGCCGTTACGGTTGCGGGTACGTCCTGCAGTGATTCTGCGCGGGCTCGCGCGGTCACGACTACTTCTTCTAGCTGCGCCATGGCGACAGACGGCATCAGCGTTGCGGTAGCAGAGATTGCCGCTGATACGGCTGCGGAGAGGGGGAGTGTGGCCAACGCCTTGTGGCGTCGCTTGAGTGGGGTAAAGCTCCTCATGGGTAGCCTCCTTCTTTGTAGGCCCGGGAAGGGCTCTTAATCTGGTGTTTACACAGTTTTGTGGGCTTCAGATCAGCGACCAGCCCGCTAGGATTCGCCCGTTGTCCGGACATTACTGTTGAGACTCTCCAATATCGCCCCGTGATCGGCTTCGGTCAAGTCCAGTTCCGCAATAATTTTCGCGGTATCGGCGCCAATTTGTGGCAAATGTGTGTCGATTTGGGCGGGTTCATCGGTAAATTTGATCGCCGAGCCGATGTGGTCATTGCCTGCCTCGTCCTGAAATCGCATGCCGCGCTCCTGAACATGATCTGCACGCCACGCCTCATCGAGCGTCACCACTGGGCTCCAGCAGATGTCCCGGCCCTCAAACCAGCCCTCCCATTCCTTTCTGGAGCGGGTCCGGAATGTCTCGCGTAAAAACGCGATGGCTGGCCAGTGGCCTTCACCGGCTGGCCCGGTCACTGCGGCAATGAACTCGGGCCGACCTAAACCCTCAAACAGCGCCTGAACGAATTTGTGCTCCCCGCCGCCGAGAGCAATATAGTGTTTGTCTGCTGTCTCATAGACGTTGAGCATGGCGTTGCCGCCATGAGTGCGCTCTTTGAGGCGCTCGGGAGCCTGTCCGCCGCCGAATACGGGCCCCAGAATATTGGGGCTCGCTGCCAAGACCGACTCGAACATGCTGATGTCCACAAAGTCGCCGCGCCCAGTTGTGTGGCGACGATGGAGCGCCATGAGCACCCCAGACAACGCGAGATAAGAAGACAACATGTCGGCAATTGGCACGCCAATAATCGCCGGTCCTGAGTCTCCTTCGGGCGATCGCGTGACATCGAGGATGCCGGCTGCCGCGACGGTAGCGGTATCGTGGGCGGGCTTATCGCGCCAAGGTCCGGTTTGACCAAAGGCGGAGATCGAGCAGTACACCAGCCCGGGGTTCTCTGTTGAAAGCGACTCGTAGTCAATACCGAGTCGTTTGGCTACGCCGGGACGAAACGCTTCGACGACGACGTCAACCTGTTTGGCCAGTGCGAGCACGGCACGTTTGCCCGCGTCGGTTTTGAGATCCAGCGCGATGCTTTCTTTTCCCCGCTGGGTGTTGCGGAACATGACCGTTTCGCCGCCTTGTTGCCACGGGAAGGCCTCAGCAGAGCGGGTGGGCTCTGGCGCGCGGGGGTTCTCTACTTTGATCACCCGCGCCCCGTGGTCGGCCATTAACTGTGAGGCGGCAGGTCCCGGCAGAAACAGCGACAGGTCAAGAACAGTCAGGCCATCCAGTTTCATGCGGAGTCAGGCTTTAGCAGGTGACGCCGTCGTCACTGAGGCTGCTGAGATCCTCTTCAGAAAGGCCCAGAAGATCGCCCAGAATTTCACTGTTGTGGGCTCCGATTTTTGCTCCCGGCCAATCAGTACGCCCGGGGGTCTCGCTGAGCTTCGGGAGAATGGCGGGTATCTTCAGCGGTTCACCGTCAATTTCGACGGTTTCGAACATGCCGCGCGCGTTGTAGTGGGGGTCGCTCATCATGTCCTCGACGCTGTAGATGGGCCCCACGGGCACCCGCACGCCCTCGAGCTTGCTTATGATGTCAGCTGAGCTATGTTCGCTGCACCATTTGGCGAGCGCTGCGTCGATTTCTTGCTCGTGAATGACCCGACCCTGGTTGTGCTC
>JAAEZV010000467.1 GCA_018222695.1 Gammaproteobacteria bacterium | reverse complement strand
AGCTTGGATCGACTGGTTTGTGCGGCCCCGGTGTGACCACCTTGGTGCGCATGCGACCATCATGGCGCCGTGGTATGTCGATATCTCGGGGCCCAACATTCGCATCGGCCATTCGTTCACCGCCATCAACACCGCCAGTCAGCGGGTGCAGATTGGGGTCTGGGGACGTGACGTGGGGCAGGGCCGCATCACCCTCGGTAACGCTTGCTTGATGAGTCCGGGTTCCCGCATCAGCGCCAGCGATGACATCGCGCTGGGCGATGGCTGCATGCTCGCCAATGGCGCCTACATTACTGATTCAGATTGGCATGGCCTCTACGATCGCATTGAGCGTGCCGCCGCGCCCACGCCCGTAAGGCTCGGCGATAACGTCTGGGTGGGTGACCACGCCACTGTTCTAAAAGGTGTGACGATTGGCGATAACAGCGTGGTGGCTGCCAGAGCAGTCGTCACCAGCGACGTGCCGGCCAATGTGGTGGTGGCAGGCAATCCGGCCAAGGTGGTGAAAACCCTTGATCCGGATACACCGCGGTATACCCGTGCCGATCTTTATGCCGATCCCGACAAAACAGCTAAACAGTTCAAAGAACTTGATCGCTATGTGCTGGGAAAAAACCGGTTCTGGTTTTGGCTATGGACGCTGATTTATCCGGGCGCTCGCCGAGGCGGTTGAGCCGGCCTCGATCAAGCCTTGCAGTCATCACAAGAGCCGCAGCGGTTCTTCCTCGAGTAAGGCCAGCTGCTCGCGCAGCGCCAGAATCTGGTCGGCCCAGTAACGTTCTTGTCCAAACCATGGGAAGGCGGCCGGGAAAGCCGGGTCATCCCAGCGTCGGGCGAGCCAGGCGCTGTAGTAGACCATCCGGGCGGTGCGCAGCGCTTCAATCCATTTGATCTCTCGTGGATCAAAGTCATTGAATTCCTCGTAGCCCGCAATCAGCTCGGCGAGCTGCAATTCTCTCTGAGCACGATCACCCGATAGAAACATCCATAAATCCTGAATCGCGGGCCCGCAGACGCAGTCATCGAGATCGACAAAGTGCGGCGTATCGTCGCGCCAGAGAATATTGCCCACATGGCAGTCTCCATGTAGCCGTATGCCCGCTCGCGGCGCGTAGTCTTCCATCAACCGCGCTGCGCGATCCACTAAGTCCTTGCCCAGGCTATCCCAGGCGGGAAGCAACTCATTGGGTACCCACTCAGTGCTGAGATAGTTGAGGGGTTCGATCAGCCAACGCTCCAGGGTGTAGTCGATACGCTCATTGAAATCAGCGGCGCCGCCCACGCCATGCATGCGCCCCAGTGTGCGACCCAGCCCGAGCAGGTGATCAAAGTTGTCGAGTTCCGGCGCATGACCCCCTCGCCGCGGAAAAGCGGCAATCAAAAAGCCTTGCGCCTCCTGCAGTGTCGCGCCGTTAATTTCCATCGGCGCAACAACGGACAGACCGTTATCAACCAATTCTTGCGCGAAGGCATGCTCTTCCAGAATTTGCTCGCGGGTCCAACGCCCTGGCCGGTAGAACTTGACGATGACCGGGTCGGCTTCTTCGATGCCTACCTGATAGACGCGATTCTCATAGCTGTTTAGCGCGAGCAGGCGCAGGTCACTGCGCAAGCCAATAGCTTCGACGCAGTCGACCACGCAATCCGGTGTCAGCCCTTCAAAGGGATGGGTCATGGGTCACCCCGTGATGAAAGCGCTTATGTTACTCCACGCCGAAAGGGGCCGGAGTGCGCGCTAGGCACCACACGGCCACCGAGTATGCTCCGGCTTCCGCGCACGCACGCGCTGCTGCGCGCGCCGTTGCGCCAGTGGTCATGA
>JAAEZV010000028.1 GCA_018222695.1 Gammaproteobacteria bacterium | reverse complement strand
CGCCGATGATTTTGCTCTCGCTGACTGCCGTTGGACGCATTCTGGCCTGGCTGCTGCATGATGCCGCGCTGGCGACCGGTCTCATCGCGCCCGAGGTCGTTGTGGCGCTGATTTTACTGATCGCATCGCGTCGACTTCCCGCTCAGGGTTGAGCGCTTGAGACGTTTTACTCTCTGTTGTGTTCTGCTCTCAATCGGGCTGGCCGCAGCAGCCGTCAGTGCAGCGGTTGAACGGTCACTTGCTGACTCCAGCGAGGTTAAAACTGAGTCCGTACGGCGCCCACCTAACATCGTTTTAATCCTCGCCGATGACTTGGGCTTCTCTGACATCGCGCCTTATGGCAGCGAGATCAGCACACCTAGCCTGTCGGCACTGGCCGCGGCGGGGGTGAGCTTTACCAACTATCACACGGCTGCCAATTGTGCGCCTGCGCGGGCCATGCTGCTGACGGGAGTCGATGCCCACTTGGCGGGTGTGCCGAATATTCCTGAAATGCTGGCCCCTGAACAGCGGCGTTATGAGCACTACCAGGGGGTGCTCGGTCACAACGTGGTGACCGTGGCAACGTTGTTGGAGGACGCGGGGTATCACACCTATATGGCGGGCAAGTGGCATCTCGGTAGCGCGCCCGGCCTGCTACCCAGCCAGCGGGGGTTTGAGCGCACGGTCGCGCTGGCTGACTCCGGTGCCGACAACTGGGAGCAGCGGCCCTACATCCCGCTCTATGACAAAGCTAACTGGTATGCGGACGGCGAGCCTTACCAGTTGCCCGAGGATTTCTATTCCTCGCGATTTTTGGTCGATAAAACCATCGAGTTTATTGATAGCCATATTGATGACGCGCAGCCGTTCTTCGCGTATCTGCCTTTTCAGGCGGTGCACATACCGGTACAGGCACCGCAGGACTTCATTGACCCGTACATGGGAAAGTATGACGAGGGTTGGGATGCGATTCGGGAAGCGCGCCGGCGCCGCGCCGGCGCACTGGGCGTGATCCCGTCGGATGTTGAGATGGTCGGTATGCCGACCACCGGAGACTGGCAGGCACTCGATGCGGATCAGCAGCGCTATGAAGCCAAACGGATGGCCGTTTATGCGGGGATGGTCGAAGCGATGGACCACCACATTGGTCGGTTGATTGCTTATCTGAAAAGTCAGGGTCAGTTCGACAATACGATCTTCATCTTTACCTCTGATAACGGCGCCGAGGCGTCGGGATCTGCTGACCCAGATGGCTTCATTACTTCACGACAAACGAGTGCGCTGGGCTACAACACCGACTACGAGACGCTAGGTTTAAAGGGTAGCTACAACACCATCAGTCCCAGCTTTGCCAGCGCGGCAGTGAGCCCTCTGGCCTACTACAAGTTTTATGCAGGCGAGGGAGGCATGCGGGTGCCGCTGATTGTTGCCGGCGCTGCTTTACCCAGACAGGGTGTGCTGAGCGATGCCTTTTCCTTTGTGACAGACATCACGCCGACGGTGCTCGCCTTTGCAGGTGTGAAGCCTCCTGACGGTCGGCACGGGGGTCGTCCCGTGGAATCCATCATTGGTCGCGACCTGTCCCCGGTACTGTCGGGACGCGCCGAGGGGGTATACAGCTCTGATGACGCGGTTGGGTATGAGTTGGCGGGCAATGCCGCGTTATTTCAGGGCGATTACAAAATTGTCGTGAACCGCAAACCGTTGGGTGACGGCGAGTGGCGCCTGTTTAATATCAAAAAGGACCCGGGCGAGACTCGAGACCTTGTGCAAGAAGAGCCCGCGCGCCTGCAGCAGATGTTGTCTGCCTACGAGCGCTATCAACGTGAGAACAAGGTGCTGGATATGCCAGCGGGGTACGGCCATATCAAGCAGTTACTGATCAATACGCTTCACCAACAGTGGCGCACCCCGTTGCTGGTAGGGCTTGTCACGTTGCTGATCCTGTTGCCATTTTTGGTGGCCTATCGCATGAGGCGAAAACCCTAGCATGAACAAGTCGCACATCCTCTATGCCATGCCGCACTCGCTCTACTCTGGGCGTGCTCGCAGTTACCTCATAAAAAACCACATCCCCTTTGAGGAGCGCTCAACAGGGCACGAGAGTTTCAAGGCGGAGGTGCTCCCCAAAGGCAAACTGGCGACCATCCCCACTTTGGTGACCCCAGAGGGCGAAGTGATTCGCGATGGAGGTGCCATCATTGAGCACTTTGAGGCGGCGAGCGGGCGGCCCTGTCAGCCCCCAGGTGCGTGCCAGCAAGTGATCAGCGCCTTGTTTGATGTGATCGGCACCGACGGCCTTCTGCGACCGGCTATGCACTACCGTTGGAATTTCCCCGACGACAATCTCGAGTTCGTGCGCTTCCACTTTTTGCACTCGCAGCGCGATGTGCCGGAACGTCAGGACAAAACCGAGGCGATGATGAATCGCATGCGTCACGCGGCGATGATTTTTGGAGTGACAGAGCAGAGTCAGGCCGTGGTCGAGGCCCTCTACCTTGAATTTCTCGATGCGCTGAATACCCACTTCGAACATTACCCATACCTTTTAGGCTGGCGGCCCTGCATTGGTGACTTCGGATTGCTCGCGCCAATGTATGCGCATTTAGGGCGCGACCCGTATCCCGCGCGGCTCATGCAACAGCGCGCGCCAGCTGTGTATCGGTGGGTAGAGCGGATGAATCGTGAAGATCAAGATGTGCCGGAATTCTTTAGTACCGGCAGCGATTTTCTGGCGAATGACGAGGTGCCGGAGACGCTCATACCGGTACTGAAAATGCTGGCCGAGGATTTTGTGCCCGAGACGCTGGCCGCGGCAGAGCTTATTAACAACTGGCTAGCGGAGCATCAGCCCGAATCGGGCACGGTCGCTGTGGGGCGCCTCGCGGAGGCCTTAGGCACGGCTGACTTCACCGTGCGGGGTGAGACCATCACGGCACTTGCCCAGCCGCATCGGTTTTATCTCCTGCAACGGGTGCAGGATGCCGTCATAGCATTGTCTGATGAAAAGCAGACAGCGGTTAGATCAATACTGGCGGGATGCAATATGGATAGGCTTCTGGCCGCAGTACTCAGTCGCCGCATCGTTCGGTCAGAGAACCTTGAGGTTTGGCAGTGACCGCATGCGGCATGCAAGGGCTTTTGAGTAAGATGGGTCATGCGGAACTCACAAATCCCGGTTGCCACGCTCTCAGATGATTCAGCC
Organism: Gammaproteobacteria bacterium; assembly: GCA_018222695.1. Classification (GTDB taxonomy): domain Bacteria; phylum Pseudomonadota; class Gammaproteobacteria; order Pseudomonadales; family Halieaceae; genus Luminiphilus. The sequence continues at coordinate 9,130 of JAAEZV010000028.1, read as the reverse complement.
TCAACGGGGCGCCAGCTCTTCTTTGCAAGCCCCGAAGCTCTCGATCGGGCCTGGGAGTTGGGTCTTTTCTACCTGAAAATCCCCGACGATTTGGACCTCGAATGTGCGCGTCAATTTGGCAGGGAGTTGGTTGCATCCGACAGCCCTTATCGGCAAGTCCCGCAATATGGCGAGTTAGAAGGATTCATTGCGCTCGAGAACAACCAGCAGACCAAGCTGGCGCTTCGCCGTGAGCGGTGGGATCAGCACTACCCAGAACATATCGCGTCATTCGGTCGCCAGCTCGACGCCATTGGCATCGCGATTATTTGTGCGGTCTTCCGTCAGTCGGGCATTCCCAAAGCGCTATGGGATCGCGCTTCGGGGGGATACGCGTCAGGCGGGGGTGATGCGTTTCTGAATTTCGTTCACTACGACACCCGGACCCCTGACTGGGGGCTGCGCCCCCACACCGACTACGGGTTTGTCACCATTCTTGATGCCAGCGCACCGGGTTTACAGATTGAGGTGGGCGGCGAGTTTGAAGCCGTACCGGTCTTGCCCGGGCACTTCATCATCAACTTTGGTGAGGCGCTCAACTTCATCACCGCTCACTCTGATCGCGCGGTCAGCGCAGTGACGCACCGCGTGGTGAGCCAGCAATCCAGTGATCCGGTTCGTCATGGTATCGTCTATTTTGCTAACCCGGACCTCGACGGCATGTTGTGGCAGTTCAATGCCACGGGAGAGGAGCAGGGCAGCTCCTCGGTGGACGATTTGTTTGCTCAGCTAGAGGGCAGGCTCACGGCAAATCGTTAGCCCATGTTCACTTTCGGGTCATTGCGCATTAATTTCTCGACGAGAAAGTCCACGAATACCTTCACTTTGGGCACGAGGTATCGTGGTTTTTGGTAGAGCAAATAAATGGCGAAGTCAGGGTCTTGGTTCACGCTCAACACTGAGTCGTTGAGAAGCTCAACGAATTCACCTGTTTTGAGAAATGGGTCAACAAACCACTTCGGTGTCATCATGATTCCCTTGCCAGCGAGACCCAGTTCCTTCAGCCACTGGGCATTATTGGAGATGGCGGCCGGATGCCCGGATACGTCATGCCATTGGTCATCCTGTTTATAAAGCCACGGTGAGGGGCCTCTAGGCGTCCGAAAAAATAACCCCTGATGGCTGCGCAGTTGGAACCCATCCTCGGGTGTGCCACTCGCGCGGAGATACGACGGCGCCGCAACCGGGACGAAGTCGTTCGCCATGAGGCGAAGCGCGTGCACGCGTTCGTCAGGCGCATAGCCGCCTCTGATCGCCACGTCGACATCGTCGTGACTCAGTGAAGACAAGGCGTCACTCAGGCTGATATCCAGAATGATTTCGGGGTAGCGCGTGCGGAATTCCTCTAGGAGTGGGAACAATACCTGCTCACCAAAGCTCACCTGGCTGCTGATCTTGAGCTGCCCCATAGGGGTCGACTGATACAGGCGAACGGACTCGTTGCTTTGCTCGAGCTGAAGCAGGATGTCGCTGACCTGCGAAAAGTAGATTTCGCCGATCTCAGAGAGCTTCACCACCCGGGTGCTGCGTTTGAGCAGATTGGTTCCCAGGCTGGCTTCAAGGTCAGAAACGCGGCGCGATATGGATGACGGCGGGACAGAAAACGATTTTGCCGCACTCGTAAAGCTGCCCGTTTCTGCCACCTTGCAGAAGTACTTCAGTGCCAATAATTGGTCCATTCCATGCTCCCAGAGCAGCTAATTTTGTCTAATAAGCAAAATTAAAAGCGATTTGGGCCGGTATTTCGATCATTATTGATCACTAATACTCTGCGTCGACTGATTACTTTGTTTTCTGGGGAAAGCCAATGAGCCAATACACCAAGATCAATCTTGCCGCGAGACCCGAGCCTGGACCCATTACCAGCGCCCTCTTTGAGGTGGTGACTGATGACGTGCCTGCCGTGGGATCCGGCCAGGTGCTGATCAAGCAGACCTATATGTCGCTTGATCCCGCGATGATCGGATGGATGAGCCCCGATACCGATAGCTATGTGCCGCCCGTGGGGCTTGGCGAGGTAATGCGTTCCTCCGGTATTGGCGAAGTCGTCGACAGTCAGCACCCGGGTTTCGAAGTAGGGGACAGAGTTAGGGGGATGATGGGTTGGACAGAATATTGTCTGAGTGACGGCGAGGGTCTCAGCAAAGTGCCAGAGGGCGTCGACGAAGAGACGCTGCTCTCGGTGTTTGCGCTGCCCGGTGTCACCGCCATGAAAGGTCTTTATGGCTTCGGCGACCCGAAAGCCGGCGAGACGCTGGTGGTCAGTGGTGCGGCCGGGTCTGTGGGCTCGCTGGTCGGGCAGCTGGGCAAGGCAGATGGGCTCCGGGTTATTGGTGTTGCGGGCGATGATGAGAAGTGCAGTTGGATCGTTGATGAATTGGGTTTTGACGGCGCGATCAATTACAAATCAGACGATATTGCCACCAAGCTCGCGGAGCTGACGCCCGATGGTATTGATATCTATTTTGAGAATACCGGTGGGGCAATCCAGCAAGCGGTCTTTGACCGCATGAACGCGCACGGCAGGATTATCGTGTGCGGCATGATTGCCGACTACACCGCCGCCGAGCCCTCAGCCGGGCCTAATTGGATCCCAATGATCAAGAAACGCCTGACGGTTCGCGGTTTCACCGTTCCTGATCATTACGACGAGATTCCCAGTCTTCTTGAGCAACTCACACCCTATGTGATGTCGGGCAAGGTGAAGTACCGCAGCCACGTGCTTGAGGGGCTCGAGTCGGCCATAGACGGGCTCAATCTTTTCTTTACCGGAGGCAATCGCGGCAAGCTCATCGTGAAGCTCTAATCAGCCGCGCGCTGTTTATGAGCATTCGAAAATCTGTGTCGTTCAACGCTATGTTTAGGAGGCGCGGCTTATGCGCACGCTGCTAAAGGTCTTTTCCGCAATGCTGACCCTGCAACCTGGGTCTGGCATGGCAGAAACCGTCAATCTGGCCGCGGGCGCGTCTGGCGAGACACAACGCATAGCGGGTCACCTCGATAGCTGGGCAGCGCTCGTCATTGTCGCCAGCGCAATGACGGTCGCTTGGCTGTTAAATGTCAAAGAGGGCAGGTTGCGGGCGTTGGGCACCGCATTTTCAGCGCTGTGCTGCGCGGCAGTGGCAGGATGGTTTTTCCTTTTTGTGGTCGACACAGGATTTCTCGAGAATCCCAAGCCCAACCAGACACCGCTCGACTCCGCCAAGCCGGCCCTGCTTTTCGGGCAGGCGATTGTCGCAGCGGGAGCTGCCGTTTGGCTCCTGATTGTGGCGCTGCGGCAGTTTGCGAGTTCTGAATCGCTTGCATTAGGGTTAGGGAACGAAAGCGCGCGATATGGCAGAGCATCCCGCTATCTACACTGGAGTATCGCCATACTGTTTATGGCGCTGGTGCCGATGGGCATCTTCACATCGATCATCCCTGAAGATACTGCTTTTCGGAACGCTTACTACGTGGTGCACAAGACCATTGGCGTGATCGTCATCGCATTAGTCTGTATCCGCCTAATATGGAATCGGGTCTCCGCGCGACCGGCGTTGGATGAGTCGCTCACCGCCCGCGAGCATAAGGTCGCCAAGGTCGCTCATTTTGCGCTCTACGCCATGATGGTGGCGATGCCCATTACCGGTTTCGTGATGACGAGCTTTCACGGCTATCCCACCTTTTTCTTTGCCTGGGAGTTCGGACCGTTTTGGGAGCCTAGTAATTCGGCGACGATTGCCTGGGGGCTTTTCCACAAGTACCTGCTCCCGTTCGTCTTATACATCTTATTGGGCGCGCACATTCTGGGCGCTCTGAAACACCGTTTTCTGGATAAGCAGGAGCGGGCGTTTCGCCGTATCGTGGGGTGACTTTTGGAGATGCAACGGAATTGTTATCCACTCCTAGTGAGCATGGCGGCTTGGGAAGTTACTTAGCAGCCGCAGTTGTGCTCTATTGATTGATGCGCCAGCGTGTGTCGCGTCAAAAACAATACTTTTTCTGCCGAGCGTTATGGGGGCATTCATGGTGAGTCTTTCTGATGAAGCATTCTCGGTAGCGATTGTCGGAGGAGGGTTCGGGGGAGTGGGAGCCGCGATTCGCCTCTTACAGGAGGGCGTTACCGACATTACTCTGTTCGAGCGCAGCGAGGGTGTAGGCGGAGTCTGGCACTCTAATCATTATCCTGGAGCTGCTTGTGATGTGCCCTCTCATCTCTACTCTTTTTCTTTTGCTCCTGGGACTGAATGGACACGACGCTACGCCCCACAGGCTGATATCGAGCAGTATCTCAACAGGCTCGTTGATGACTTTAATGTTCGTCCATATCTAAAGCTAAACACTGCAGTAGAGAGCGCACACTTTGATCCCGATACAGGAACATGGCGGATTGCGAGCAGCGACGGACAAGTTCGGGATTTCGACTTTTTAATTTCTGCCTGCGGCCAGCTATCGAACCCTTCGATCCCTGACCTTGAGGGCCTTGCTGATTTTGAAGGCCCCAGCTTCCACTCGGCAGATTGGGACCATTCCTATGATCTCAACGGTAAACGGGTCGCCGTGGTCGGTACGGGTGCTAGCGCAATCCAATTTGTTCCTGAGGTGGCGAAACAGGCTGCCCAGTTGGATATTTATCAGCGATCAGCCCCTTGGATTTTGCATAAGTTTGATCGGGAGTACCCAGAATGGGAGAAGCGTTTTTTTCGTCGCTTCCCAACGCGGGTTGCCTTAAGTCGGCGATTTTTCTTTTCGGTTTTTGAGTTACTGACCTACGGCTTCACCGGCCGGCATTGGTTGCTGAAACCCATGATGAAGGCGGCCAATGCTTACAGGAAAAAGGAGTTGGGTGATCACCCCGAGCTACACGCCAAGGCGACGCCTGACTATGACATTGGTTGCAAGCGTGCGCTATTCACCAACGATTGGTACCCCACGCTGAAGCGCTCAAATGTTGAGCTAGTGCATGGTGACGCTCCCCGCGTTTCCAAAACCGGCCTCATTGATGGCGAGGGTCGAGAGCGCCCCGCTGATGTGATCATATGGGGCACCGGTTTTAAGCCTCTGGATTTTGTGGCACCGATGGAGGTGTATGGCCTAGGGGGCAGTGAACTCAGTGAGGCATGGGCCGGCAGGCCGGAGGCTTATTTGGGCACAACGGTGTCGGGGTTTCCGAACATGTTCATCATGTATGGCCCCAACACCAACCATGGCGCTGGTTCCGTTCCTTACTCTAACGAGTGTCAGTACAACTACATCCTTGATGCTATGACGCGAATCCAAGAGGGCGGCCACCGCTATCTGGATTTGAAAGCTGAAGTGCTCAGCCAGTGGCGTGAAGAAATGGCAGAGCGCAGCGCAAAAAGTGTATGGACACAGGGTGGATGTCAGACCTGGTATGTGACGAAAGATGGAATCAATACCAATAACTGGCCGGGCCCTTGGCTTGAATACAAAAGACGCACCCTGCGGGTCAATCCTGACGACTATCAGTTTATTTAATCTGAGGGATGCAGCCAGATGACTCTATGGCTCCTTCAGCCCGGTCAGCCAATTTACTGTTTGACAGTTGAGCGGTAAGAGAGGCATCCGTGAATTTCAATGCCGGGCCTCAATTCTGATTATGCTTTATTCAGGCGGGTCAGCTGTCTTGCCGCGACAAACCCCAAAAGGCTGCTCGCCCCGAAAAGACCGTAGTAGATCTGGAAACCTTGTTGGCCACTCCAGTTTGCCAGCGCCCAGGATTGCACCATTGGCACATAGATATCTGGGGTGTACGCGAGCAAACTGATCAGACCCACCGCAAGCCCTCGGGTACTGGCCGACACGTCGCACTCATCAAGCGTTGCCCAGAAGATACCGCGAACCCCGTAGGTGAAAAGCCCGATCAGCAACACCATGGGGAACAACACCATCACCCCTGCGGTGGCGGGTAGTGAGGGAAGTAATGCCAGTAGCCCTCCGGCAATCAACATGAGCACCCCGAGAAAAGGAATGACGCGAAAGTAATCTCCGATAAAGCCCGCAAGCACGCCGCCTAGGGGGCGCATCCAGAGTCTTCCCACCGTGATGGCCCCTACGGTGACGGCACTTAGTTGGAAGATGGATTGCAGTAACCCCGCCAGTGAATAGGTCACCCAGAATATTTGATAGCCCACGAGAATAACGATTGCTGCCAGCCAGACTTTCTGATTGCTGATCAGTTGTTTTAGATCTCGGAACAGGCCGGATATCCCGCGACTATTTGGGTCGGGTGGGGCCTCCATGTGGGAGGTTCTTAAGGCAAAAAATAGGATTGGCGTAAATCCAATTGCGACCAGGCCATAGAACCAAATCACTGCGGTCAGAGATCCGCTGGTGCCGGTTCCCACACTATTCAGGAAGTAGGCAAAAACAACGAGTCCAATGCTCGCCAGTAGCGCCTCAACCAACCCCCGACCGCTCTCTAATAATCCAAAAAACCGGCCTTGCTGGTCGTGCGGTGCAAGGAGAGAAGTGCCTTTGATCAGCGCGCCCCACAGGGTCAATCCACTGGTGATTCCCCAACCGATAAAAATCAGTTTGATCTGCGCGAACTCAGGCGCCGTGCTCAGCCATAGTGCGAGGAACCCTGTGCCGGCCATCGATATACTCATTAGCCAGCGGGTAGGCAGTTTGTCTGACAGCCAGCCACTGGGGAGATAGGTTAAGAAGAATACGATTCCCAATATCGAGTGGCATTCACCCAGTTGGGCACGGGTGATATCGAAGGTTTCCAGCATCGACCCCTCGAAATTTTGGCGCATGTAGACCACGGGGTAGATCGTCCCGCTGCCAATAATCAGGAGAAGGAGTTGCAGGTAGCGTTGCTTCAAGCTGGGTTGAGATGGATCCGTTTGTTGTTCAGCTGTGGTTGACGTCTCGATGACTGTCTCCTCGATATCAGGTGCTGTGCGCGGGTTTGGACTTAAATAGATTCAGCCATACAGGCCGGAGGCCATGTTCTGCGCAATATCGCACAACACGAAACAACCCGCCAAAAGCGCGGTCTCAAAGAAGTAAAAAGCCAGTAAAACGGAGGCCAAAAAATTTGATGGAATCGCTTCCACCTACCTTGCGTCGCAAAGGCTGGCACAGGCAGTGAATGGAGCCGCCCCCGGCGGCAATTGGCGGGTGTCTCTGATTACCGCTTGCTCCCAACACCAAAACGCGGGCCACTAGTGAGCCTCCGAGCGAGCTGCCGACTGACCGGCGATGTAACCAAAAGTCAGCGCCGGCCCCAATGTGCCGCCCGCGCCTGCATAAACACTACCTGTCGGGTTGCTAATGACGTTGCCGGCGCCATAGAGCCCCGGAATGACCTCTCCGTAAACGTTGAGTACCTGCGCCATCCCATTTGTTTTTGGCCCCCCGTTTGTACCCAGCGCGCCGAGATCAATCCGGACCGCGAAGAAGGGCCCAACCTCCACTTTCCCCAGGGTGGCTGCGGCCCCATCGCGAGAGCGATCGCCGTAGAAACGGTCGTAAGCACTGACCCCTCTTCCGAAATCAGGATCATTGACGTTTTCAGCGTGCGTATTGAATCGGGACACCGTTGCTTCGAGTTGAGCCGCATCGACGCCGATCGCGACCGCTAGACCTGCCAGATCTGGTGCCTCAACAATCCAATCAGGCGACGGGTCGCCTGGCATCACCGATGCAATGGGATACCGGCCGCGATACTGACTGTCCACAATCAGATAGGCGGGCAGATTGTTGTATCCGTAAGTCGCGGGATCAAAGCTATGAAACGCGCCAGCAAGAGCGGAATAGTTCGTTGCCTCGTTACAAAACCGTTTGCCCTGACCATTGACCATCAAGCTATGCGGTAGCGTCCGCTCGATCAGGACCGGAACAGAACGCTGTGCGTCTTTTTCGGGGGCGCCATTGTCTGGCCATCGCGCACCGCTTTCTGAAAGGGTTGGTATCCACCACGCACTGGTCATGTTGCCCAGGCCCGCTCCAGCGGTCAGCGCCATTTTCAAACCATCGCCGGTGTTAGTTGGTGGCGATGCGGGTGAAGTCAGAGGTCCCCGTAAAAAGGTTGTTTTAAGCTCCTCATCCCACTCAAAGCCGCCAGTTGCCAAAACGACACCCCGGCGCGCGCTGATAGTCGTCTCCGCGCCACCGCAAGTTACCGTCGCACCAACAACGCGACCGTCTTGAAGCGCTAATTTGCGAGCACTGGTCTCCAGCAAGACTTCAATGTCACGGTCCAGACACGCTTTGAGCAACCGGCCAATCAGGGCCTGACCCCAACCTCTCAAGTCACCCTCAACGCGCCGCTTCATTTCATCTGGATCTACGATGCCGCTACCACCGCCCAAGGGCGTCTCAAGCAGCATCATCCTGACGATGTCACCGCCGTTGTAGACCTTATCTGACCAGTCACCCAAGGAAGTGAAATCAAACAAGGCGTTATCCAATGCGCGCCCGCCGTCAGCTTTCGCACCGGGATTGTCCAAATAGTAATCGGGGTAACCCTCAAGAAGCTGAAGATCTAGCGCACCGCGCTCGGTCAGAAACTGCAGTGCGTTGGCCCCTTCGTCGACAAAAGCCTCCAGAGAGTCATCGTTCATTTCGCCATGATCCAGCGACCGGAAATAAGCGAGCGCATCCTCGCGACTGTCTGAAATGCCCTTTTCCTGCATGCTGGGGTTACTGGGCACCCAGACGATACCGCCGGAGATAGCGGCGGTGCCGCCGAGTTTGGCGCCCTTCTCAATGACAGTTACTGTTGCGCCGTTATCGCGAGCGGCGACAGCCGCGCTCAGACCCGCAGCACCAGCTCCAATAATGAGAACGTCTGTCGTCTTTGAGTCTGTCATCTCGCCTGTGCCCCCTCCCTGAAGATAGCCAGAGCGTCTTCGCGATAGCGACGCGGATCATCTATTTTTATCGGCGTAGTTTGCCGCATTGGCGCTGAAATGCGACCACGTGCAGAGAAAATCTATATCGCCAACTGAGGTTCAATACGATAGCGAGCCCCGCTAAAAAGCCCTTACAATCATTTCTCTCGGACCGCTTTCACAGATTTGGTTTGGCCATCAAAAACATGTCTGTAAATCAGGGGTTGTGGGGCGGTACTGTGAGTCTC
>JAAEZV010000466.1 GCA_018222695.1 Gammaproteobacteria bacterium | reverse complement strand
GCACCGACAGTTCTGGACCCTGCCAATGATGAGCCTCAGGTACCACCCGCAGGGATGACTCGTCTCGAGCAAAGCGCCAGCTGCGTTTTGGCACGAAATAGCCTTTATCGATTGTGATGAGCTCGTCGGTCAGGCGAATGACATGCCGATACTCGAGCTTCCAGTTGACCCAGTAGAGCGCGCCGGCCAGTGCGGTCAACTCAAGGCCCGCCAGCGGCAAAATAGGCCAGGCGCCCAGGAGCGCGAAGGCAATCCCCGCGCCCAACGACGGCACAGCCAGCGCGGCGAGCAGCCATAGGTTGTGGCGCCAGGTCGCAGAGTGGTTCGGTTTGACCACAATCACTTTTTCCTGACCCGCTTGATTGACGAGGACCACGTCGCTCTCCGGATAACGCGAGAGCGCATGGTAATGCATCTCGCCAAAACCTCGGAATGGGAACTTAAAGTTGGTAGAAGGCGGTAGGTGCCGGCGAGCGGGCGGTCAGCAGCTCTCCCGACAGCGGGTGGGTAAATCGCAGTGATGTCGCGTGCAATAACAGTCGAGGCGCCGCACTCAGCACCGCCTCGGGCGCATAGAAATCGCACCCCAAAATAGGGTGTCCTATTTCTCTCATGTGGATCCGAAGCTGATGCGATCGACCGGTCACGGGGGTGAGCGCCAACAGCGAGCTGTTGTGGTCGCGACTCAGTACTCTCCAGCGCGTTAACGCCTGTTTTCCTGTTTCAAAACAAACTTTCTGTTTCGGTCTGTTGGGCCAGTCGGCGATGAGTGGCAGATCGCATTCACCGACGTCCTCGGCAACGTGGCCCGCGACGCGCGCGATGTAGGTTTTATCAATTCTGCGTTCCTGAAACTGGCGCGCGAGCCGCGACAGTGCCTCGCGGTGACGCGGAATGACCATCACACCCGAGGTATCGAGGTCCAAGCGATGGACGGCGGAGACACCCGGATAGCGATGGCTTAATCGATTGAGCAGGCAGTCGTGGTTCAACGGATGGCGGCCGGGTACGCTCAGCAGTAAGGTGGGTTTATCGACAATGAGCAAGTGGGGGTCGCGAAATAGCAGCCTGATCGGCTCCTGCGAGTGGGGCACCTGATAGGGCGGTGTGTCGTCAGTAGATGAATTGACTGCGGCCAAAGGCGTCCCGGCGCTATAGCGCGCTCAGCGTCTCAAGATAGCGCCGCACGGTCTCGGGAATGCCCCAACGCAACGCATCAATAGTAAAAGCATGCCCGATCGAGACTTCGAGAAGTTTGGGGATCCGGAAATCCTGCAGATTATGCAAATTCAGATCATGCCCAGCATTGATACCCAGTCCGCTGGCGGTAGCGGTAGCCGCCGCCTCCTGAAACTGCGCGAGTACGGCTTCATGCTCGCCTCGCTCGTGGGCTCGGGCATAGCTTTCGGTGTAGAGCTCGATCCGGTCGGCGCCCAGCGCCGGGATGCGCTCAATCTGCGAGGGTTCAGGGTCCATAAAGAGACTGACGCGGCATCCCAGTGACTTCAGTTTTTCAATCACCGGGGCGAGGCGCTCCCCGTCGCGGGCGATATCGAAACCGTGGTCCGAGGTCAGCTGATCATCCGCATCGGGCACCAATGTCACTTGATCCGGCCGCACGGCCTCAACGAGCTGCAGAAAGCCCGGGTAATCGCTGACGCCTTCGCGGCTTGAGAGCTGCGCCGCAGCGAACGGGTTGCCCTCGATATTGAATTCGATGCCGGCGGGGGCGCTTTGCCCAGAGGCCTTGTCCGGATTGAAACCGAGAGAGGTCTCACCCAGCGCCACACAGTCATCGGCGCGAATGTGACGCTGATCCGGCCG
>JAAEZV010000465.1 GCA_018222695.1 Gammaproteobacteria bacterium | reverse complement strand
ACTCTTATAACAGCGGCACAACCGATTTGTTTGAGCCGGGCGGTTACCTCACCGACTACTGGACCGATGAGTCGATCAAGGTCATCAAGGCCAATCGCAACCGGCCATTCTTCCTCTACCTTGCGCACTGGGGTATTCATACGCCGTTGCAGGCGACACGCGCCGACTACGAGGCGGTGGGGGATATTCAGCCACATCGTTTGCGGGTTTACGCCGCAATGACCCGGGCGCTGGACCGCAGCGTGGGCAGAGTGATGGCGGCGCTGGAAGAGGAGGGGTTGGCCGACGACACTATCGTTGTGTTTACCAGCGACAACGGTGGTGCCGGTTATGTGGGTTTGGCTGATGTGAATGCACCCTATCGCGGTTGGAAGATCACTTACTTTGAGGGGGGGATTCGCGTGCCGCTGTTTGTGAAGTGGCCCGGGAGAGTAGCCGCCGGCCAGACCATCGACACGCCCGTTGCGCACATTGACGTCATGCCGACGCTGTTGGCCGCAGCCGAGCAAGCCCTGCCTCAAGATCGTGAGATTGATGGTGAGAACTTGTTGCCGCTGATCACCGAGGGTGCGTTGGCCGAGGCCGAGTGGCCGCGGCAGACCCTATTCTGGTCATCGGGACACAACCGCATTGTTCGTCACGGTGATTGGAAGCTACAGATTGCCGCACGCCCCGAAACGCAGTGGCTTTTTAACTTGGCCGAGGACCCTACCGAGCAGGTGAATCTGGCTGAGTCGCGCCCCGACAAGGTCTCAGAGCTGATGGCGCTACTCGATATCCACGCTACTGAGAGTCGGCCCACGCTCTACGAGCCAGAGCTCGAGGCCCCGGTGACGATTGATAAACACCTGGCGCTGCCCTTCGAAGAGGGCGATGAATGGGTATCAGTGCCGAACTAATTCAGCAGCGCTTAACGCCCACCCTACATGCCTTTGCGGGTCTGAATGATCTCCGATGAGTTGGCGGGCAGGCTGAACGACACCCCGTCATACCCCACCGTGTAGTTAGGGAAGATTTCTCCTGCGCCATTGAGCCAAAGCGTTTCTTGTCCCGGCACAATGATGGGCGGTACCACGTGGTAATAAAGCAGGTGACCGACGCCGGCATCGCGGGCCGTTTCGGCGGCCTCGCGAGGGCTAGCGTGATAGTCGGGGACGTCAAACATGACCTTGGCCATGATCTCGTTGCCCAGGCTTTTGGCCGTGTCTTCCATCATGCCAATGATTTCAGGCGAGAGCGCTTCGTGGACCAACAGGTCAATGCCCTCTGCGAAGCGCCCGATGTTGTCGGATTGGGCGGTGTCGCCGCTGATAAGTAGGGTGCGCCCCCCATAAGTGAAGCGATAACCCACCGCGGGCGAGACGGGGGCGTGATCGACTCGCAATGCCTCCACTGTTAAGCCACCCTCGCTAAAGACAGTGGCGAGCTCGCCGTCTGGCGGTGTCGTAAAAGGCACCGCGGCTAAGCCGGCAGCCGAGAGCGGCGCAACAAGATCTCCGTGATGATCGTTCCGGTAGGTGACGTCCGCGGCGTAGGCGGCGTTAAAGCCGGCGATGACGCCTTCGACGCCCTCGGGTCCATAAACAGTCAGGGGTGTCAGGTCATCGCCTGTGGCCCAACGTAAGGTAGCAAGCTCACCAAGGCCGTCTATGTGATCAGAGTGAAAGTGGGTGAGAAATACGGCGTCTATGCCACCGAGTGGGTAGCCCAGCCGCGCGAAATTACGCGGGCCATTGGCGCCGGCATCGACAAGGAATAATTGGTCTCCCGCCACCACCACCACGCAGGGGCCCGAGGCGCGGGGTGAGGGCATTGGGCCGCCCGCGCC
>JAAEZV010000464.1 GCA_018222695.1 Gammaproteobacteria bacterium | reverse complement strand
GAGCGAGCGTCTCCGCCACGGGTAATGACGCCGCGCGCAGTGCAGGTAACGTTGCCGCCAACACCGAGAGCCCAATGGCGATACCGGCAGTGGTCACGGCATCCTGCCAACGAATATCAACCGGCACGAACGCCAGCGGATACACATCTGTCTGCAACAAAGGCGCCCCCAGCCACTGCTCGAGCATCACCGCCAGATCCGGTGCGTTTATCGCGAGCAAATGACCTAAGGCCACACCTGCTAATGCTCCCACAACACCAATCAGCCCGCCCTGTAGGAAAAATACGGCGGTGATATCGGCGCGCCTGCCGCCCATGGCCATCAACATGGCCACCGCCTTGCGTCGGTCCGTTACCACCAGCATCAGTGACGACACCACATTAAACGCGGCCACAAAAATCACAATGAACAGAATCAACCCGATCAGATCCCGCGACAGCTGAATCGCCGTGTACAAATTGCCATGGGTCGCTCGCCAGTCGGTGACCCTCACATCTGAAGGCAGCATTTGGGCGATCTCCCAGCGCCATCGGGTTGCTGCAAACACGTCTTCTAGTTGCACCGCCACACCACGGCGGATACTAGCCCCCGCCCCAAGCACCGCCAGCGCATCAACATGCACCAATGCCACGACCTCATCGAGCTCGGTCCCCGAATCCAGCACGGCACTGAGTTGAAGGCTGAGCGGCCGATACGCCGTTTGATTCTCCTCGGGCAAAATAAACGTTACCCGATCACCCACGCTCAAATTCAGACGCTCGGCCATCGAGGCACCCAGCACGAGTGACTCGGCGTGCCAATCGGTAATGCCCGGCACCAACAGCGACTCGTATGGCGCCAACGCCGAGCGCTCCAGGCCCGTAAGCTGCGCCGCTGACACCGTCTGACCCCGCATCAACAGCGCCTCTGCAACAATGAAGGGCCTGACCGAGGCAATGTCGGGATCCTGCAGAAGGGTTTCGGTGAGGGTTGTCAGAGGCTCTGCATCACCCGCGGTGGTCGCCTGAACATGGGGCAGTAACGACAAAATTCGCTCGCGCATCTCCCGCTCAAACCCGTTCATGACCGACTGCACCGCCAGTAGCAGCGCAATGGCCAGCGCCATACCGACAATCGAGACACGGGATAAGAAAGCCGACAAGCCCTTGCCGGGATCCAGCGTCTGGCGCAGCGCGATGCTCCAACGTAACGACCAGGGCACTAGCGCGCCTCCAGCCGACCGTTCGCAAGGGTCAGTTGCCGATTCATGCGCTGAGCGATTGCCGGGTCATGGGTAACCACAACAAAGGCGGTATCCCGATCACGGAGCGCACTCATGGCGGCGAGCACCTGCTCCGCAGTATCCGGGTCAAGGTTGCCTGTGGGTTCATCCATGAGCACACAGGCGGGCTCGTTCACTAACGCACGCGCAATAGCCACCCGCTGACGCTCACCGCCTGAGAGCGCCGCAGGTCGATGGTTCAGGCGCTCTGCCAAACCCAGTTGCTCGAGCAATGCCCTAGCCTTCACCTCGGCCTCCTGCTTTGGGGCACCACCAATTCTCGCCGGCATGGCCACGCTCTCGAGTGCCGTGAACTCGGGTAACAGGTGATGCATCTGAAAAACAAAACCCAGTCGCTGATTCCGCCACTGACTGCGCTCATTTTCCGACATACGGGAGAGCGACTGCCCGGCGACAGACACCTCACCTGTACTGGGTGTGTCGAGGCCTCCCAGCAAGTTCAGCAAAGTGGATTTACCCGCGCCCGAGGCGCCCACAATCGCCAGCCACTCGCCCGCCGACACCGACAGCGCCAAGTCATTGAGCACGACTATTTCCCGCCGGGCGT
>JAAEZV010000463.1 GCA_018222695.1 Gammaproteobacteria bacterium | reverse complement strand
CGTTTCTGTATGCCAGCGCATTGGAGGCGGGCATCACGCCCTCCACGGTCATTAACGATGCACCGGTGGTACTCGATAACCTCTCAGCCGCAGAAATCTGGCGGCCGGAAAATGACAGCGGGAAATTTTACGGGCCCACGCGGCTCCGCGAAGCGCTGACCTTCTCACGCAATCTGGTCTCGATCAGGGTGCTACAACGCGTTGGCGTGCGGCCTTTCATCCGGTACGTAGAGGGCCTGGGGTTTGACACCGAAGGCATACAGGCCAATCTGACACTGGCCCTCGGCACCCATACTTATACCCCGCTTGAGATCGCCGCCGGCTACGCCATTTTGGCCAATGAAGGTTTCAAGGTGGAGCCCTGGCTGATTGAGCGCATTGAAAACGCAAAGGGAGAGATCGTTTACGCCGCCGATCCGCTGGTGGCGTGTGCCGAGTGCGCCTATGCCGAGGGTAGCGAGGGCGAAGAAATGCGGATGGAGGATATATTGGGCACGGCAGTGCCCGAGGTGCGCGCAGCCGACCGGGTCATGGATCCCCGGGTCGCCTTCATCATTTCCTCTTTCCTTAATGATGCGATTCAGCGCGGCACGGGGCGTCGCGCGCGGGTACTTGATAGGCAGGACATTTCCGGCAAGACAGGCACCACCAATGGACCGCGGGATGCGTGGTTCTCGGGCTTCAATCGCGACCTCATTACAACGGCCTGGGTGGGCTTTGACGACTACGGCCCATTGGGGCGCCGCGAGTTTGGTGGCACCGCCGCACTGCCCATCTGGATCGACTACATGCGCCAGGCACTGCCTCCTGCGCAACCGGCACCACCCATGCCGCCCGGCATTGTCCGACTCCGTGTAGACCGGGAGTCCGGCTTGCGGGTGCGGGGACAACCTGAGGGCAGTGTGATGGAGTACTTTCTCGAGGAATCTCTCCCGGACTGGGACACCGACTCAGGGGGCGCCATCGATACGGAAAACCTCGAACAAATTTTTTGAGGCAAAAAAAACGCCGGCATCGGCCGGCGTTTTTGCTGATTCAATGCTTAGTTTTTAAGGCTTCGGCCACCGAAACGCTTATTAAACCGCGCCACGCGGCCATCGCTCTGAGCCACCTTCTGCTTGCCCGTGTAAAAAGGGTGAGAAGCACTGGAGATGTCCAGAATCATATAAGGATAAGTTTGTCCTTCGTGCTCTTTCGTCTCACTGGTCTGCACCGTCGAACCCACGACAAAGTAGGTGTCCGATGAGGTGTCGTGGAACAGAACGTCACGATACTCGGGGTGAATGTCTGGTTTCATGCCAACCTCCGTCAGCATCTGTCATGCGAAAAAGAGCGCGGATCATACCAGAGCCCGCCCCGATAGCAACACGGAATACGCCCGCTCGCGGGCTTTAGTACACTGGGCTGGTAAGCCAGCGCGCCGAGCAGCCCTTGAGCCAAAATACAGCGAACAGCCCCCTCAAACCTGCGATCTGGCGTTGCGCGGTGCCCTCCCCCTTGCGCCGCGCTTTCGATTACCTCCCGCCGGAAGACTGTCACGGTGCAGCCAAGCCCGGCGCGCGCGTCACCGTCCCTTTCGGCAAGCGCAGTGTTACCGCCGTCATCCTCTCAATCACGTCAGAATCTCGGGTAGCGCCCGCGAAGCTCAAGGCTGCAACCGCGCTACTGGACGAGCAACCGCTCTATACCGAACAGCAGCGGGCGCTACTTTATTGGGCCGCTGACTACTATCAGCACCCGCTGGGCGAGGTACTGCCCTTGGGCTTGTCCCCTCGCGAACGTCGCGGCCAACCCGAGCGCGCGCTGACCGAGACAGGGATCCGGCTGACTGCCC
>JAAEZV010000462.1:388-1835 GCA_018222695.1 Gammaproteobacteria bacterium | reverse complement strand
CCTTTTTCGTTTTAGCGAGCTCACCGACACATTGAAAAGATGCTGTTTGGCACTCCGGTAAAGAGACCGAACGCCAGACTATTTAAGAGACAAGCAAATCTCACGGGGCAGAAGGGACGCATCATGAAAGGCAACAGAGTGGTCGTTACTGGCATGGGTGCCGTTACGCCATTAGGTTTGGACGTTGATTCCAGCTGGGCAGGCATCTGCGATGGCCGCAGCGGTGCCGCAATGATTGAGCAGTTTGAGGCGGCCGCCTTTAGTACGCGCTTTAGCGCCAGCGTTAAAAACTTCAGTGTTGACGGATACCTCGAGCCGCGCGATGCGAGGCGAATGGACCCGTTCATTCAGTACGGCATGGTGGCGGGCATCCAAGCCTTCAGAGACTCCGGGTTTGAGGTCACCGAGGCGAACGCGGCGCGAATCGGCTGCGCCATCGGCTCGGGCATTGGCGGCATTGGCTCCATTGAAGATACCGCCATGCTGGTTGACCAAAAGGGCCCCAAGCGGATATCGCCGTTTTTCGTGCCTGGCGCCATCATCAATATGATCGCAGGGAATCTCTCGATTCTCTATAACCTACAGGGCCCTAACATTGCGGTGGTCACCGCCTGTACAACAGGCACCCATAACATCGGCCTCGGTGCGAGAATGATTGCCGCAGGCGATGTCGATGCAATGCTGGTTGGCGGTGCCGAGATGGCGACAACCCCAGTTGGTATTGGCGGCTTCGCTGCCGCGCGTGCCTTGTCCACCCGCAACGACGACCCAGAGAGGGCGTCCCGTCCTTGGGATGCAGACCGCGACGGATTCGTGCTCGGCGATGGCGCGGGCATGCTCATGCTTGAATCTTTGGATAGCGCGAAATCCCGCGGCGCCCACATTTATTGTGAGCTGACGGGCTTTGGTATGAGCGGGGACGCGTACCACATGACGTCACCCCCAGAGGATGGACGCGGTGCTGCCGCATCGATGCAGCAGGCGCTGAATGATGCCGGTCTATCGAAAGAGGATATCGATTACGTCAATGCGCACGGCACCTCGACGGAAGCGGGGGACCTAGCAGAGTCGCTGGCAGTGAAGAGTGTTTTCGGCGCGCATGCGTCAGACCTGGCGGTCAGCTCGACAAAATCAATGATCGGGCATCTGCTTGGGGCGGCTGGTTCGGTAGAGGCGATTCTGACGATTCTGGCGCTGCGGGATAACGTGGCACCGCCGACGATTAATCTCGATAACCCCGGCGAGGGGTGCGATCTCAACTACGTGCCACATCAAGCGCAGGAGCGAACTATTCGTCACGCGCTGTCCAACTCATTCGGCTTTGGTGGCACCAACGGCTCTCTGATTTTCAGTGAGCTGAGCTGAGCGCTGAAAACCCCATGTCATTAACCTGGGTCGATGGGGTGGCCGCCGACACGGTGCCCGCGGATGATCGAGGCCTCAACTA
>JAAEZV010000462.1:0-378 GCA_018222695.1 Gammaproteobacteria bacterium | reverse complement strand
ACGTATGTCACTGACCTGGGTCGATGGCGTGACCGCCGAGACGGTGCCCGCAGACGATCGAGGGCTACATTACGCCGACGGTGCCTTCGAGACGCTGTCCTGTCACGAGGGGCGTATTCAGCATGAGGATCTTCATCGGAGCCGGCTGGCTCGAGCGCTCGCGGCGCTGCGGGTAACGAGCCCCGCCGAACAGGGCGCGCGCCTCTTTGCAGAAGCTGGGCAGCGGCTCGAGACTGCCCGGCACACCGGTATTGCCCGCTTGACCGTAACACGGGGCTCGGGGCCTCGCGGATACACGCCGCCAGAAACCCCTCGACTAAGGTCTATTCTGCGCGCCTACCCACGTCCCGAGTCTTCGCACGCCGAGTTGCGTTGCGG
>JAAEZV010000461.1 GCA_018222695.1 Gammaproteobacteria bacterium | reverse complement strand
AGTCAGGAATGAGCAGCCATCAGCCAGCATTGAGCCGTCATCTGAGCTTGATGAGAACGCGATAGCTACCAATCCATTCAGGCGCCGCGTCGCGTAAAAGTAGCTCACGGTAATAACAATAAATTAGCGTGACGCGGGCATTTTTTAGGCGCTACACTCCGCCACCGCTCGTTTCACGCTCCAGCCAGCTTTCGCCCATGTCTATCAGCACATTTGACCTGTTCAAGGTGGGTATTGGTCCCTCCAGCTCTCATACCGTCGGCCCCATGCATGCCGCGCGGATGTTTGCAGTGGCGCTTGAGGACACGGGCTCCCTAAGCCGTTGTTATCGCGTGACTACCGAGCTGTTTGGCTCACTTGGGGCCACCGGTGCCGGCCACGGCTCTCCAAAAGCGATCATTTTGGGATTGGAGGGCGAAGCGCCCGACACGGTCGACATTGAAGGCATTGAAGCCCGGATAGCCGCCGCGCGTGAGCACGGCAGCCTAAACCTGCTGGGCGCGCATCAGATTGCGTTCGACTACCGCAACGACTTGATCATGCACCGCACCGAGACGCTGCCCTTCCATGCCAATGGCATGCGCTTCACGGGTTACGACGAGCAGGGCGAGGTGCTGCAGACCCGGGTGTACTACTCGGTAGGCGGCGGATTTGTGGTGGATGAGTCGGC
The DNA here is from genome assembly GCA_018222695.1 of Gammaproteobacteria bacterium. Taxonomy (GTDB): domain Bacteria; phylum Pseudomonadota; class Gammaproteobacteria; order Pseudomonadales; family Halieaceae; genus Luminiphilus. Next base: position 1,172 of record JAAEZV010000461.1, on the reverse strand, counting down.
GAGTGACGGAGACGTGGTGGTAGATGACCCGACGCCGGTTCGATATCCGTTCTCCACCGCCGAGGAGCTACTCGCACTATGTAAGGAGCACGGCCTTTCCATCAGCTCGCTGATGCTGGCCAACGAGTTGGCCTGGCGCAGCGAGGCTGAGATCCGCAGCGGGCTACTCGCGCTCTGGGAGGTCATGCAGGCCTGTATCGACCGCGGCTGCCGTACCGAAGGAATTATGCCCGGCGGCCTCAAGGTCAAAAGGCGGGCGGCGCAGTTGTTCCGCCAGTTGAAGAGTCAGGGCGACTCCCTTGGCGATGAGTCGCTGAACACCATGGACTGGGTGACGCTGTATGCCCTGGCGGTGAATGAGGAGAACGCGGTCGGTGGCCGGATTGTGACGGCGCCCACCAATGGCGCGGCCGGGATTATTCCCGCTGTGCTCAAGTACTACCTGCACCATTGCCGTGGCGCGAGCGACGAAGACGTGTGCCGATTCCTGCTTACCGCAGGCGCGATTGGCATTCTCTACAAGATCAACGCCTCTATCTCGGGTGCCGAGGTCGGCTGCCAAGGTGAGGTCGGCTCGGCCTGCTCGATGGCGGCAGGCGCTTTGGCCGACGCCCTGGGCGGCACCCCCGCTCAGGTGGAGAACGCCGCTGAAATTGCGATGGAGCATAACCTGGGCCTGACCTGTGACCCGATCGGCGGCCTGGTGCAGGTGCCCTGCATCGAGCGTAATGCCATGGGCGCGGTGAAAGCCATCAGCGCCGCGCGGATGGCGTTGCGTGGCAGTGGCGAGCACTTTGTCTCGCTGGATCAGGTGATCAAGACGATGCGCGATACCGGTCGTGATATGCAGGATAAGTACAAGGAGACCGCGCGCGGCGGGTTGGCCATCAACGTCCTAGAGGTGCCGGTCAGTTTGATCGAGTGCTAGGTGATGGGGCGAGAGGTATAAGTAGTTATGTTTGGTAACTTCTTATAGCCAGCGGCTGACGTGAATCTTCATTTCTTCAAGCACGCCGGCATAGTAGTGGGCGTCGCGCCCCTCGGGCAAAAGATCCTCGTGGAACTCGACTAAGAGGTAGTCGACCAGCGGGTCCCCAGATTCTTTCCACCGCTCGTAAAGGGAATCAATAAGTCTGTATTCTGTGCCCTCTACATCAAGTTTCATTGCAATA
>JAAEZV010000027.1 GCA_018222695.1 Gammaproteobacteria bacterium | reverse complement strand
ACTCAGCCGCGGAGATGACCGAGGTCATGATGACGGCATGGGGCGCGTTTGCGAGAGACGGTACCCCGCGTCTACCCGACGGCAGGGACTGGCCTCGATACGATCCGGCGACACCTGCTTTTATGCGCCTCGACGTCGGCGGGCAGTTGGGGCTGAGCGACGACGTTCCGAGTCGTGATGAATTACTCAGCAGGGTGGCCAGCAGCGATGCGGTATCTGAGTTGGAGCGATGCCTGTTGGTCTGGGAGCTGCTCACTGCGGTGGGTGTGCCAAGCTACGACGCCTATGACGTCTGGGAGGGGGGTCGTTGTGCTCGCGTTGACGCGCCCGGAGAAAAACGTCGCATTCGGGAGGCGCTGGAAGAGGAATATGGCAGCGTCTATTTCTCTGGATAAGCGGGCGCGACATACGCTTCGGAGTAGCTAGTGCGTCGCGTTATTGCGATCGCGGGTGGTTCGGGTAGCGGTAAATCCACACTGGCGGCTGCGCTCGTGGCCTCCATGGGCGAAGACCATGCGGCTTTGCTGCCGATTGATGCCTACTATCACGATCTGGCGCATCTGGAGTCTGAGGAACGGGAGGCGGTCAATTTTGATCACCCCGACGCGCTGGATCTGGATCTCTTCGCTGCGCATATTGATGCACTTCGTTCGGGGCGCGCCGTGGCGTGTCCGACCTACGACTTCACTACCCATTGCCGACTGCCTGATACCGCTAACATCTCGCCGCGTAATACGATTCTTGTAGAGGGGATTTTGGTGGCATCCCGTGCCGACCTGAGGGCGACCTTTGATACTTTGATTTTCGTGGCCACTGACGTCGAGCTACGTTGGCAACGTCGACTACAGCGCGATCAGCATGAGCGAGGCCGCGATCTGGGGTCGATCGAGCGCTTTTGGGCGCGAGCCGAGGGCACTTTTGCGGAGTGGGGCGCTCGGGCCGAGAGCACAGCGGATCTGGTTGTGGACGGAGGCCAGGAAATCGCGGTGATGACTGGGTTGGTCTCGGACTATCTGAGCCGGCAGCACGATGAATGAGGCGAGCTTTTTCGGAGCCGCGGGCTTTTAAAAGCGCTTGGTGAAACTGACAGCACTACTGCTCCCGCTGCTTTGCTACCCACTCAAAATGCCTCGAGAGCGTTTCATCACCCATCAGCGCTGTTAGCGTGTTGAATTGACGTGCCAGGGTCATTTCGTCGTACTCGCGATGAATGCCGCGATGGCATAACCGGCACACCGCTATGCCTTGTTGTAGCTCCGCCTTTTTAAAATTCCGCTTGAAATGCGCCCGGCGGTGCACTTTTTTGGGGATGAGGTGGTGGAAGGTGAGTGGAACCCTGCGACGACAGCAAGCGCAGGGTTCCTGCATGACTCGACTCAGCTTTGTGTAGCCGGAAGCGCCGCCTCAATGGCTGCACGCATCTCTTCGCTGTCAGGCTTCACGCCGCTGGCGAAATGCTCCACGATTTCACCGGCGGGTGAAACCAGATACTTGTTGAAGTTCCAGCGCGGATAGCCCGCAGCCTCTCCCAGACCCCGGAAGACCGGGTTGGCATCCGAGCCGCGGACTGCTGAAGTGGCGATCACCGGGAAGGTCACCTCGTACTTCTCAAAGCAGACCTCGGCGGCGTCGCCTTCATCATTGTCCTCCTGAAAGAAGTCGTCACTGGAGAATCCCAGGACAACCAGTCCATTGTCTTCGTAGGTCTGGTGAACCTGCTCCAAACCCTCGAACTGCGAGGTATAGCCACAGTAGCTGGCGGTATTCACGATCAACAGCGCTTTGCCCTCGTAGGCTTCGCAAAACTGAATCGTTTCGGTGGATGCCAGCTTGCGCATCGAGTGGTTCAGAAAATCCGGACAAGAGGCGAACACTGCGTGGCTGAAGAGGGCTGACAGCGCGGCCATGGTCAATACAAGGTGTTTCATATGGCTGTATTCCTGCGAATGTGGGCTATATACGCGACGCCCCGAACGCCAGATGCCTGCCAGCTAAAGGTTAGGAGCCTGGTTCACCACAGATTGGATAAATGCCGATACGGTTTCCCGGGTCCAGTCAGGCCGGCAGGGGTGCGCAGCGACGTGAGTGCCCCACTCTTCCTTGCCATCGAGGCAGGCCTCATCCATCGAAATGGCGGGTACCCGGGCCAGGGTGACGCGCGGGTTAGTGTTAGCAAGCTCGGCGGCAAAGGGTGAGCGCGTGACCGGGTCTTCCCAGTCCTGAATCAGGAGTATGGGTAAGTCCAGTGTCTTGGCCATCGCGAGTGGGCTCGTTTCGCGGTGAGGCAAGCCATATCGTTGGATAGCCGATCGCGCTGCAATGGAAAACAACAACGGTGGAAACCCGGTTTCAACCTGGCCGACCTCCATCATGCTGTCCAGCACATCGAGCAACGGGTCGAGCAAAATCATGGCGTCGGCTACGAGTCCATTCCTCATGGCGTGGATGACCGTACTGCCCCCCATCGAGGCGCCGAAAAGAATTCTCGGCCGGTCGCTGGGATGATGCTGATCGAGCCATTGTGCTGTGGCGACCACGTCTGGCCACTCCGCCAGTCCCATGCGCAATGTGCCGTCGGTCACGGGTGAATTGCCATGATTGCGGATGTCCATCGTCACAACCGATATGTTCAGTTCGTGTAGCGTCCGATAAAAATCAAGCGAGCCGATGTACTGCGAGATCCGATTGGATCCGGCCCCATGCACAAAAATGAGATCGGCGATCGGCTGGGATGCCGGTATCCACCAGCCCTCAAGCAGTAGATCGTCGCTGGGTATCGTGATGTCCTGATAATCGAGACTGCGGGTGGCGGGCGTTTGGTCAACCGGGTAGGGCGTGGTTGAGATCAGGTGCGGGGGCGCCCAAAAAACCGATAGCAGTACCCAAGTAAGCACCACGCTGAGCAGGACCCAAAGTGTGGTGCGTATCATGCGAGTCAATGCCATGGGAGATCAGGCAGACAGCAGGCGTCTCAGCCAGCTGTCCTGATGGCGCTCCTGTTCTCTCAGCAGCAACAGGCCTTGAATTTCTTTTTCGATCGCCGTGGCGAACTGACGTCGCAGTGCGGTCAGTTTCTGGGTTGACAGCGTCTTACCCTGGTATTGGGCGAGATCAATTGGTGCCCCAATCGCAAAATACGTGGTCTTGGGTTTCGGTAAAAGCCCGCCCAGCATGCCTGCAGGGATGGGTGGGACCAGATCGGGCCGGAGATCCTTCGGTAATAACCCATTTTTCATGAGCAGTTTCACGGGTGCCGAGTTAAACAGGGCCTGTGAGGACATGGCGTGATCGTAGTACTCATCAGGTCCGACCGAGGCGACCGGCACCACGGTATAGCCCGCCTTAGCTGCCAGCTTGACGAAGCCGTAGCGCTGCTTCCACTGCAGTTGGTAGCGAGCCTCAAGGGGTTTTACCGATTCATACGCCCCACCGGGGTATAGCAAAAGATCATCGCCGCGCGCCATGAGTCGTTCGACAATGGGCGCCTGGCCGGATACGCCACCCATCGCGTGGGCAATGGCCGCGTAGTGGGCGTTGGCGAAAAGCGATTTGTCACCCAAGCCTTTAACATACCGGCCGTGGTCGTAATACAGATATAGATGAAACAGTGCGGCATCCACGGCCATAAAGGCGTGATTGCCAATCAATAATGCGGGCTTGTCTGGCAGGTTTTCGAGACCAACGAACTTCGGTTTGAACCACGCACGCGCTAATCCGGCCGCCAGGGCAACCTGAGGCGCGGTGGGCATGCCATAGCGAGAAATGTACTCGACGTAGGCGTCCGGGTCGGATTCTGGAGAGGGTGCTCGCTGAACCATGATCTACACTCGTTACGTACATCGAGCTTAGCAAAAGTTCTCCACTATTTTAGCGGCACTATTGCGCCGTGGCGCGTTGTCACACAGCTGTGAGTGATATGACACAAAACATTTTCAAGCATTGGGCGTTGCTCGGGTACCTCGTGCTGGTATGGGGGTTTGCATTCGCACTGATTGCCGTCGCATTGGAGTCCTTTCACCCGCTCTTTATTGTGTGGTGTCGATTGTGGATGGGTGCGCTGGTTGTCTATTGCGTGTGGCGATGGCGCCAGCAGCGCTGGAGCCTTGGCCGGGAGTGGTGGCCCAGGCTCACTCTGTTGAGCCTGACGGGTAATATCATTCCGTTCTCACTGATTGCCTGGGCGGAGCAATCAGTCCCCTCGGCTGAGGTGGGCATACTCATGGCGCTGATGCCCATCGCGACGTTGTTGCTCGCCCACTGGTTGCTGGATCACGAGCCACTGACCTGGCGACGCTTCGCCGGCGTCGTGGTGGGATTTGCCGGGGTGGGGCTCTTGGTGGGCGACGACTTGCTCTCGGCAGGCGCCAGTGGCCAGTGGCCCGGTCAGGTCGCAGCATTGTTGGCGACGATCAGTTACGCCTTTAATGGTGTGTATGCGAAGCGGCTTCCTGCTCAAGAGCCTGTCGCGCTATCCGTGGGCACCCTCGTCATTGGCAGCATCTTGTTGGCGGTGCCGGCGCTGTGGGCACAGGCGGCGGGGCCGGGTTTTGATGCCACGGCGGGTGCGACGAGTGTGCTCATTGTCCTTGGCGTGATGGCAACGGGTGTCGCCACCTGGTGCTACTTTGTGGTGGTGACGGAAAGAGGCCCAGGGTTTCTCTCGACGATTAACTACCTGATTCCCGCGGTCGCTTTTACAGCGGGAACGTTCTTCTTGGCCGAGCCCTGGGGCTGGGAGCATTTGGTGGCGCTGGCCATGATTCTGCTGGGTGTGGGCCTGATCCAGGTCAGGCAGGCGCGCTAGGGTCTAGAGCTCAAAACGTTTGCGAAGAAAGCGGGCGACGCCGTCCTCATCGTGGTGGCCGATAATCTCGTCCGCCGCTTCAAGAATCACAGGATCAGCGTTAGCCGGGGCGTAGCACTCGCTGGCGCATTCAAACATGCTCAAATCGTTGTCGCCGTCACCAAAAGCAATCACGTGATCAATCTCCAGCTCTTTTCGCAGATGGTTGATCCCGTTGCCTTTGCTACCGAGGCTGTGGTGAATGTCGATCCAGTGCAGGGCCGGCTCTTTGGTCGCATGTTCGCCCATCTCCCGTTCGTGAATTGCAATGCCTGAGTAGGCGACAAGGTGGGGCTCATCAGCAATGCTTGCGCTGACTCGTTCGACTGCTTCGGCGCTACCCAGCGAGAACACGTTAATGACGCTGATTTCGTCGGGCATCGCTGTCAGGGGCGCCAGGGGCAGCTGTCGTTCTGCTTCAAACAGGTCGGCCAGCTTGTGTTCGCTCTGGCTCTTCAGTGGTCCGTGATACAGCGCATGGCGCTGCCCGGGCTGTAGCGAGAAAACGAACGGCGTGAGGTCATTGAGGGTAAAGGCTGCCAGCACATGCCATACCTCCTCACGGGTCAGTAAATGATGGTGACTGTAACGCGCCTCCTCCGGAGACCAGATAATCGCGCCATTTTTGAGGATGAGCGGCAGCGTGAAGTGATGATCCTTGATTGGCGCAGTGGCGGCCTGCAATGTCCGCCCTGTCGCGACGGTGTAGGGGATATTGCGGGCCCGCATTTTGGCGAGCGTATCGGCGGTATAGGTCGATATTTTTGAGCCCTTGTCCAACAAGGTGCCATCGAGATCAAAAACGACCAGTGTCATACGCTAGACATCAGCCTGCCAGAACGCCCTGTGACTCTTCGGCATATCCTCAATGCTCCGTCAGCACCAGATCGGCTGTGAGTGACTCCCGAATGGCAGCAGGGACCTCATAGCGATCAATAGGATAGCTGGGGTGGTCAATGCCGGCGTACAAGGTGGCGCCATCTTTGAGCGCGTTGATCTGCTCTGGTGTGACCTCAAAGCGGAGGAAGTGCACCGACGCGGTTTTGTCAGCAGTGGTGCGATCAAGATCCTCATCGGCAATCGGCACGATGCGATCTAGTTCGCCGACCTGTAACCACACCTGATCTTCGATGCCAATCATTTCGCCCAGTCTGACCGCGCGCTGTACCGGGTCAGGGATTTCGATCATGAATGTCGCCTTCCAGTTGTGACCGTCTGGAATGAGCGGGTTGTAGGCGCTGAGTTCTTCTTCAATGCCTTCTGCTTCAAAGACCCTCTCGATGCGAAGCATTTCCTGAATCTGGTAGCGAACGGTCGTGGCGTCTTCGAAGTAAAGCCGTGCGTGCTCGCCCAATGCCAGCTGCCGGTTTTTCTTATGGGCCATGACCTCGGCCCGGAAATCTGAGCGCTTGGTGGCGTACTCCTCAAGGCTCCAAAGGTCATCACGCGTTAACTGTGTCATGTTCGATTCCTCGAATGTGTGTTCAATCAATTGCCATCAGTGTAGAGGATTACAGGCCATAGGCCTCGCGCAGCAGCGTCATAGGGTGCTCCGCCTTGTCCACGTTTGCTGACAGGTGTGCGATGTGCTCGCCCGCCATGGGGCAGTCACTGATAAAGCGATCAGGCGCCTGCTCGTCGACCTTGCGGACGGTGGGTCGCGCAATCTTCACCGACTTGTCTCGGGTCTCTTTTTTAACCGCATAGGTGCCGTCATGACCTGAGCATCGTTCGTAGGCGGTGACGTCACTTTCGTTAACGAGGTTCAGTACGTCCCTCGTTTTCAAGCCAATATTCTGCACTCGCTGGTGGCAGGCGACCTGGTACGCCACGCTCCCCAGCGCTTTGGTGAATTCGGTTTTCAGGGCGTCGCCCTTGTGTCGCGCCCATAGATACTCAAATGGGTCAAAGAAGGCCTTTTGCACCTTAATGACATCCGGATCATCGGGATACATCAAGGGCAGTTCCTGTTTGTACATCAGCACGCAGGAGGGGATCGGCGCCGTGAGGTCGTAGCCCTCATCAACCAATTTGGCCAGCACCGGTATGTTGGCGCGCTTCAATGCGTCCACGCTATCCAGATCCCCGAGCTCGAGCTTCGGCATGCCGCAGCACTGTTCCTTCGGCACGATGTCGATGTGAATGCCGTTGTGCTGAAACACTTTGACAAAATCTTCACCCACCTCGGGACTGTTGTAGTTCCCATAACAGGTCGCATAGAGCGCCACCTTCCCGGTGGTGTCGCCTACCGGTGTCGGATCCTGAGGCTCAAGCAAGGATTTGACGCGCTTGCGCAAGGTCTTGCTATGCAGCTTGGGTAGCGGCGCCTCATGGTGAATATCAAGGCTGGCTGACAGCGCCTTGCGAAAGACGCCCGTGTTGTTGAGCGCGTTCACGGTCACATCAATCAGCGGGATAGAGGTGGTCGACAGCAACTTGTCCGTGCTCGTTAACGTGCGGTCCCTGAGTGATGCCCCCTGATTTTTGAACTTCTGTGCCTTGGCGCGAAGCATGAGGTGGGGAAAGTCGACGTTGAATTCGTGGGGTGGCACGTAGGGGCACTTAGTGAGGTAACAGAGATCGCAGAGGTAGCACTGCTCGGCGACCTTGTCGTAGTCGGCTTTGTCGACTCCGTCGACCTCCATCGTGTCTGACTCGTCGATCAAATCAAACAGGGTGGGAAATGCGTCGCACAGGCTGACGCAACGGCGGCATCCGTGACAGACGTCAAAGACCCGCTCCAACTCCTCGTTGAGCGAGCTTTTATCCCAAAAATCCTCACTCTGCCAATCCAGAGGATGCCGAGTGGGTGCGTCAATACTGCCTTCTCTCATGACCTATTGTGCTCTTGGTTGCGAAAAAACTCATTCACCTCGTCGCTGGTAAGCCGGTTGCCGAAGGGGATGAATGACGGGGGGCGTGAGCCGGAAAAAAACAAGGGGAGCAAAATTGCTCCCCTTATTGCGTTTACGGGAGAGCTAGAATTAACCGTCGAGGTTGTCCAGCGCTTTCTGGAAGCGATTGGCGTGGCTGCGCTCGGCCTTGGCCAGTGTTTCAAACCAGTCTGCGATCTCGTCAAATCCTTCGTCACGCGCGGTCTTAGCCATACCCGGGTACATATCGGTGTACTCGTGAGTCTCACCGGCGATAGACGCCTCGAGATTCTTCTTGGTGTCACCCATCGGTAGCCCGGTAGCGGGATCGCCGACTTCTTCCAGATACTCCAGATGGCCATGCGCATGCCCGGTCTCGCCTTCCGCTGTAGAGCGAAAGACCGCCGCTACGTCGTTGTAACCCTCGACGTCTGCCTTTGAAGCGAAGTAGAGGTAGCGTCGATTCGCCTGAGATTCACCCGCGAAAGCGTCCTTCAGGTTTTGCTCCGTGTCACTGCCTTTCAGTTCCATGACTTACTCCTTGTGTGTTGCCTATCGAATTACAGAGGTAGCTCGAACCGCGACTACCATCAGCGTGTGCCTAATATACCGGCGTTGCCCAATTTTGGCTTACTTGAAAAATAAAAAAAATCGATCGGAAAAACCGATTATCATCGGAACCAGTTTTGAGGAGGCGAGCCCGGTTGGTGGCTGGTTGCCTTGTCCCGCACCGTCAACCCGACTGGGTAGGGCAGGAGCCTGAGCCGCGGGTTCGCAGGGAGAGTAGTTGTGCGCCAACCGACACTGAAACAGCTCCGCTATCTCTGTGCGGTCGCAGAGCACCAGCACTTTGGTCAGGCTGCAGCGGCCTGTCATGTGAGCCAAAGCACGCTAAGCGCCGGCGTGCTCGAGCTGGAAGAGACCCTTGGCGCGAGTCTGGTGGAGCGCAACAACCGCCGGGTGTTTCTGACCTCTTTGGGTTCAGAGGTGGTGGAGCGGGCCCGGGATTTATTGGTCGGCGTTGAGGACATGGTGAGCCTGTGTGCAGGTCAAGGGGTGCCTTTTCAGGGCCGGATGCGCATGGGGGTCATCCCGACGGTTGCGCCTTATCTGCTGCCGGGTTTGCTGGGGCGGATCCGATCGCAGTATCCCGAGTTCAAGCTGTTCATTCGAGAGGATCTCAGTCAGCCACTGGTTGATGCGCTCCTCGCTGGTGAGCTCGATGTGTTGTTACTTGCCTTGCCGTTTCCCGCCGAGCAGGTGGAGACCATGCCGCTGTTCGAGGACGACTTTCTGCTGGCCTGCCCGCCTGACCACCCACTCGCGAGCCGGACACCGCTGCGCAGTGGAGATCTGAAAGGGGAGTCGCTACTGCTTTTGGAGGAGGGGCACTGCCTTCGGGATCATGCGCTGGAGGCGTGTAAGCTCAGAGACTCCCAGATTACCGTGCCGTATCAGGCCACAAGCCTAGCCACCATTGTGCAGATGGTGGCCAATGGTATTGGTGTGACGCTGTTGCCAGGTATGGCTGTGGAGGCAGGCATTGCCAGTAACACGCCGCTCGCAGTGAAGTCATTTGATCAGGTCAACATTACGCGTCAGATCGGCTTGATGTGGCGCAAGAAGACGCCTCGGCGGGTGGAGTTTCGCCAGTTGGGTGAGTTGATCGCGGCATCGATCGAGGAGTGATCTGCCGCCCGCTTAACGGCGCCGGCCTTTACCGCGATGCTCCCCGGTGTGCTGCGTGCGAAAGTTGCCGCCGCCTGGCTTTACCACCCGATGGCGTTTGGGCGGTTGCCGCGAGGGGACGAGATGCATTGAGCCGTTGCCGATGAGATCTCGCCGCCCCATCTGTTTCAGCGCTTTGCGCAGCAGTGGCCAGTTGTCGGGGTCGTGGTAGCGAAGAAAGGCCTTGTGTAAACGTCGCTGACTCAGTTTTTTCACAGTGCCCAGCGACTGACTGTCGCGTTTCACCCGCTGCAAGGGGTTCTTTCCCGTGTGATACATCGCCGTAGCGGTCGCCATCGGGGAAGGGTAGAAAGTCTGTACCTGATCAGCCCGAAAGCGATGCTGCTTTAACCACAGGGCCAGGTGCATCATGTCCTCGTCAGTGGTCCCCGGATGCGCGGCGATAAAGTAGGGAATGAGGTACTGCTTTTTACCCGCTTCGCGCGAGAACCGCTCAAACATCTCGGCAAAGCGGTCATAGCTCCCCATCCCCGGCTTCATCATCTTGGAAAGGGGACCCGATTCAGTGTGTTCCGGCGCAATCTTCAGGTAGCCACCTACATGATGAGTCACCAGCTCCCGCACATATTCTGGGCTCTCCACCGCCAGGTCGTATCGAAGTCCCGAGGCGATTAATACCTTTTTGACGCCTTCGGTTTCCCGGGCTTTGCGATACAGATTGATCAGCGGGGTGTGGTCAGTATTCAGATTTTTGCAGATGCCGGGGTATACGCAGCTGAGCTTTCGGCAGGCCGCTTCGGTTTCCTTGTCCTTGCAGGCGATGCGCCACATATTGGCGGTCGGGCCGCCGAGGTCAGAGATCACGCCTGTGAAGGCGGGGCTGGTATCGCGAATGCGTTCCACCTCGCGCAGCACGGACGCTTCGGAGCGACTTTGGATAATGCGTCCCTCGTGCTCGGTAATCGAGCAAAAAGTACACCCGCCAAAGCAGCCCCGCATGATGTTGACGGAATGCTGGATCATCTCCATTGCAGGCACCGCTGCGCCACCGTAGCTTGGGTGGGGGAGTCGTTGGTAAGGGAGTTCGAATACCCAGTCCAGTTCATCGGTCTCTAGTGGGATCGGTGGTGGATTCAGCCAGACCTCGCGGTCGCCGTGGGCCTGAATAAGCGGCAGCGCATTGTGGGGATTGGTCTCCTTGTGGAATACCCGTGACGCGTGGGCGTAGAGCACCGGGTCTTCGGTGACGGCCTCGGCTGAGGGTAGTCGAATGGCATGGGTGTCCTGTTTTGAGCTGGCCATCAGGCGGACGGGCGCGGGCTCATTGTTGTCTTCATTCTGCCCCTCCGCGCAGGGTTCAGGCTCCATACCCTCATAAGGGTTCGGATGGACCTCGATCCGACCGGGTTCATCGACTGATGTCGAGTCGATCAGCGTGCGATTTGCAGGAGGGTGCCGCGTGACAAAGGCGGTGCCCCGGATGTCCGTTAAGTCGCTGACTTGCTCGCCGTTCGCCAGGCGGTGGGCAATGTCGACAATCGCGCGTTCGGCGTTGCCAAACACCAACAGGTCGGCCCGGCTGTCGAGCAGTACCGAACGTTTAACCCGGTCACTCCAGTAATCGTAGTGCGCAATGCGGCGCAAACTGGCCTCGATACCGCCAGCGATGATGGGCACATCGCGATAGGCCTCCTTCAGTCTCTGGCTGTAGACGGTGACGGCCCGGTCGGGGCGTTTGCCCGAAATGTTGCCCGGGGTATAGGCATCGTCATTGCGGCGTTTCCGGTCCGCTGTGTAGTGATTGATCATGGAGTCCATGTTTCCCGCGGTGACGCCGAAAAACAGGTTGGGGCGGCCGAGTGCGGTGAAGGGTTCAGCGGATTGCCAATCGGGCTGCGCGAGCATGCCCACCCTGAATCCCTGTGCCTCAAGCACCCGTCCGATGACTGCCATGCCGAAGCTAGGGTGATCAACGTAGCCGTCTCCGGAGACGATAATGATGTCGCAGCTGTCCCACCCCAATTGCTCCATCTCGATTCGCGACATGGGCAGCCAGGGCGCCGGGCCAAGACATTCTGCCCAGTACTTGCGGTAGCCATAGAGTGATGTGGGTTGGTCAGGCATCTCGCTGCGCTCGTTCACGAATGTCGCTGGGTACGTCGAGTTCCGCACCACAATGCTGGCAGAACACTGCCGCCACGGCATGCCCCTGCTTCGCGCAGACCGGGCAGTTCCAGGGCAGTGTCGGTTGCGCCGCCCGTTGCTCGTTGATGCGCTCCCATAGCTTGCGCGTGATGATAGCGGTGGGCACGGCGATGATGGAGTAGCCCACCAGCATGCCGAAGCTTGCCACGAACCGGCCGGCTGCGGTCTGAGGCACTAAATCACCGTAGCCGACGGTGGTGATGGTGACCACTGCCCAGTAGATACTCAGGGGGATGCTGGTGAACCCGTGCGCCGGACCCTCGATGACATAAATGATGCAGGCAAAGACCACGACGACCAGCATCACCATCACCAGGAAAACAAAAATCGATCTGGAGGTGCTGCGCAGGACCGCGAGAATTTCATTGAGCTCTGCAAACAGAGTCACCAGTCGGAAAACCCGGAAAACCCTGAGCACCCGCAATAACCGGATGACCACCAGCGGCGCCGCTCCGGGAAAGAGAAAAGCGATGTAGGTGGGCACAATCGCCAGCAGGTCAACAATGCCCCAAAAACTGAGGACATAGGCTGGTCGATTATGCGTGCACCAAACGCGCGTGACGTACTCGAGGGTAAATAAGCCGGTGAAGCAGAGCTCCGCATACCAGAAGCCGGCGCCAACTGCCGCGTCCAGTTCCGGCACCGAATCCAATATGACGACGCCAACGCTCAGCAGAATTGCCGCAATCAGCGTCATGTCAAAACGGCGTCCTGCAAGGGTCCCTGTGCCGAAAATGATGACCTCGAGCCTGCGCTGCAGTGCGCTTTGACCGGGCTCGGGGTGTTCATTCAGCGGGTTGGGCTGCCTGATCACAGGAGCCCCTCAAGGCTTGACCACACCGCGTCAAGTATCAGCGGCTGCGCTGCCGCGGTGGGATGAATGCCGTCGGCTTGCATGAGTTCGGGCCGCAGTGCGACCGATGCCAGCGGAAAATCAGCCAATGTGGCGCCGGTTTGTTCGGCGGCCTGGGCAAACGTAGCGCGAAAGGCATCGGTATAGAACTTGCCAAGATTCGGGGGGATCTCCATCGGTAAGACCAGCGCCGCTGCGCCTGCGGCCTCACTCAGCTCGATCATGGTG
>JAAEZV010000460.1 GCA_018222695.1 Gammaproteobacteria bacterium | reverse complement strand
GCGCGACACCACCACCGGCGACAACACCCTCTTCGACCGCAGCACGCGTGGCATGCAGCGCGTCTTCGACGCGGGCCTTCTTCTCTTTCATCTCGATCTCGGTCGCCGCACCCACTTTGATCACGGCAACACCGCCCGCCAATTTGGCCACGCGCTCCTGGAGCTTCTCGCGGTCATAGTCAGAGGAGGTGTTTTCGATCTGTACACGGATCTCGCTAACACGACCCTTGATCGCCTCGGCGTCGCCGGAGCCATCTACGATGGTGGTGTTGTCCTTGTCCATAGTGATGCGCTTGGCATTGCCTAGGTGCTCCAGAGCTGCACTCTCGAGGTCCAAACCGACTTCCTCGGAAATCACCGTGCCGCCTGTAAGAATCGCGATGTCCTGCAACATAGCCTTGCGACGATCGCCGAAGCCAGGCGCCTTACACGCAGCCACTTTCACGATGCCACGCATGTTGTTCACGACCAGTGTCGCGAGCGCTTCGCCCTCGACGTCCTCAGCGACGATGACCAGCGGGCGTGAAGCCTTGGCCACCTGCTCCAACACAGGCAGCAATTCGCGGATATTGGAGATCTTCTTGTCGACCAGCAGGATGAAGGGATCTTCAACCTCGGCAGACATGTTGTCCTGGTTATTGATGAAGTAAGGCGAGAGATAGCCACGATCAAACTGCATGCCCTCCACCACGTCGAGTTCGTTCTCAAGGCCTGAGCCTTCCTCAACGGTGATCACACCTTCTTTACCGACCTTGTCCATGGCCTCAGCGATAATTTCACCGACAGAAAAATCGCTGTTCGCAGAGATGGTACCAACCTGCGCGATCGCCTTGCTGTCTTCACACGGTGTGGCCATGCCAGAGACTGCCTCAACCGCCGCAGTCACGGCCTTATCGATGCCGCGCTTCAGGTCCATGGGGTTCATGCCTGCAGCGACGGCCTTCAAGCCCTCGTTCACAATCGATTGAGCCAGCACGGTAGCGGTTGTCGTGCCGTCACCCGCGGCGTCGGAGGCCTGAGAGGCCACTTCCTTCACCATCTGCGCGCCCATGTTCTCGAACCGATCCTTCAGCTCGATCTCTTTCGCGACCGACACACCGTCCTTGGTCACGGTCGGTGCACCAAAGGACTTCTCCAGAATCACATTGCGGCCTTTGGGGCCCAGCGTAGCCTTCACGGCGTCAGCGAGGATGTTGACACCCTCGAGCATGCCGGCGCGGGCTTTATCGCCAAAAAATACGTCTTTAGCTGCCATCTCTTCTATTCCTTTCTCAAGTCAGTACGGTGCGCTTACTCAACGACCGCAAAAATTTCGCTCTCGCTCATCAGGATCAGCTCTTCGCCGTCCACCTCGATGGTGTTGCTACCGGCGTACTGGCCAAAAACAACCGTATCGCCCACCTTTACGGACAACGCGCGTTGCTCACCGTTATCCAGCACCTTGCCATCACCAACCGCCACGACCTCACCCTGATTGGGCTTCTCTTTGGCAGAGCCGGGCAGGACGATGCCTCCAGCTGAGGTTTCCTCTTCTTCCTTTCGACGAACGACCACGCGGTCGTACAACGGACGAATATTCATGGGTTTAACTCTCCAACATTATCGATTTCGCTAGATCGCCCTTTCGGGCTTACCCCCTTAATGGGGGCAGGGACGCGCATTTCAAGGGATTTTTTAGCACTCTGCAAGGGAGAGTGCTAAAAAAAGGGGGCTTGAGGCAAAAAAAGGGCGTTTTTCAAGGAAAAAGCGGGCAGACCCGCCTTTATGACCGTTTAATCCCGCTCGGTGGTGTAGTGCTCCAGCGGCGCGCCAGTCTCACGATCTGCGCCATCGGGTTCGGTTGAGAC
>JAAEZV010000459.1 GCA_018222695.1 Gammaproteobacteria bacterium | reverse complement strand
CGCCATCGCTCAGGCACGCCTCCCATGAAACGGCTCTCTCGATCCCGCCTAGCGCTGGCTGCGGCGACAGTTTCGGCACCACCACAACGTGTTCGATCTCGGGGATCGCGCTGGCGATGTCGGTGGCCCGCGCCAGCGAATCGCAGGTCTTGCCGTTATAGACATAGCCGTCGGCCGTAAAGAGCAACCTCGGTGCAATCTGGCCAAAGCGGTCTACAGCACCCTGCTTACCAAAGTCGGGTGAGCAAGACGACCACACCGCACCCACGCTAGTGGTCGCGAGCATAGCGACGACTGTCTCAATGCAATTGGGCATGAAGCCCGCAACCCGATCACCGGACTGAATGTTCTGATCTCTCATCCAACCCGCGAGCCGCGCGACTTGATCACGCAACTGCCCATACGTCAGGGCGCGTCGCGCATCGCGCTCATCGATCTCTACCAAGGCCTCGCGATCGTCGCTGAAGCGCAGCAGGTTCTCGGCAAAGTTCAGTGTGGCGTCCGGAAACCACTGGCACCCGGGCAAGGCCATGGGGTCATCGCAGACCGTCTCGCCGGGGTCGCCTTGAATCTCGGTGAAATCCCAAACCGCTCGCCAGAAAGCCGCGGGCTCATCCAGTGACCAGCGGTGCAGTGCAAAGTAATCACCGTCGGCATCAAACCCCGTTCCCGCTCTCACTGCTTTCATAAACGCGGTCAGCTGCGCAGATGCGACCCGTTCGGCGGAGGGTGCCCAAAGGGCTGATATGGCTTCGGTGGTCATAGCAAAAAGGTGGCTCGGGCTTCGGTTCAGCGAACCGATCGATGGCGGTAGATCGAGTATGCCCTCGGCACCACCAAAACAGAATGGCCTGTGCGGCACACCTTGCAACCACACGCCCCAAAGCGAGTAAAACCCGCGCGGCAGGCGTTGCGACCAGGATGAAACAGGGGTGGCGGCACGCCCGTGCTGAGGCATACTACGCCCCTCTAACAATAAGGAGTATCGCCATGAAGAGTCGAGCCGCGGTTGCATTTGAAGCCGGCAAACCCCTCGAAATAGCCGAAGTCGATGTCGGCGGTCCTGCCGCAGGCGAAGTGATGGTGGAAATCAAAGCCACGGGTGTGTGCCACACCGATGCCTTTACCCTCTCAGGCGATGACCCCGAAGGCGCTTTCCCGGCGATTCTTGGTCACGAGGGTGCCGGCGTTGTGGTTGAAGTGGGTGAAGGGGTGAAAGACCTGAAAGTGGGCGATCACGTTATTCCTCTTTATACGCCAGAGTGCCGCACCTGTGACTTCTGCCTGCATCCCAAGACCAATCTGTGTCAGGCGATTCGCGAGACTCAAGGCCAGGGCCTAATGCCGGATCGCACCAGCCGTTTCTCGTTGGATGGCGAGCCGATCCTCCACTACATGGGCTGCTCGACCTTCTCCAATTACACCGTGCTGCCCGAGATCGCGTTGGCAAAAGTGCGGGAGGACGCGCCCTTCGATAAGATTTGCTACATCGGCTGCGGTGTGACCACCGGCATCGGGGCCGTCGCCTTCACAATGAAAGTCGAGCCCGGCGCCACCGTTGCGGTATTTGGCTTGGGCGGCATTGGACTGAACGTGATTCAGGGTGCCAAGCTGGTCGGTGCCCGGCGCATTATTGGCGTCGATCTCAATGACGACAAAAAAGAAATGGCGACTCAGTTTGGCATGACCGACTTTGTGAATCCGAGTGAAGTCGATGACGTTGTTGATCACCTGATTCAGATGACCGGTGGCGGTGTCGACTACAGCTTTGAGTGCATTGGTAACGTTAATGTGATGCGCCAGGCACTCGAGTGCTGCCACAAAGGTTGGGGCCAGAGCTGCATCATTGGTG
>JAAEZV010000458.1 GCA_018222695.1 Gammaproteobacteria bacterium | reverse complement strand
AGAAGGTAAACCGCTGCCCGCTCAGTTCTTCGGCATACACGACCTTGCCCACGTTGGGCTTGACCAGCGAGGTGGCAAGGGCGAGGCCGTCGCGACCCGCGCGCTCGAATACCACATCGGGCAAGCCGCGCTTGTCCAGCGTGTTGCGCAGGAAGGGTGCGATCGCTGAACCAATTGGTTTTAGCGTGCGATCCGAGAACAATCTCACGGCTTCCTTGAACGCCTGTGATTCGGTGAATGGGTTGGGCATTTGCGCGAACGGCCCGGGCGGGTCGTAGTCATCGCCCAAACGTCGTTCGATCTCCTCAAGGCTCACCACGCCTTTCACCTGCGCGCCAAAGCCGAGGGAGTTCACGAACTCGCGTTGCGGCACGGTGTCCACCAGAACGGCAATTTGCGCACCGCGCTGGCAGCCGACCTCAATGGCTTCGATTGCTACGCGGTCGACAATGCCATCCTCGGCGCCGGGTCCGTAAACAATCAACAAACTCTGACCTGCGCGGAGCCCAGCACGGGTGAACATCTCAGACGG
The DNA here is from genome assembly GCA_018222695.1 of Gammaproteobacteria bacterium. Classification (GTDB taxonomy): domain Bacteria; phylum Pseudomonadota; class Gammaproteobacteria; order Pseudomonadales; family Halieaceae; genus Luminiphilus. Next base: position 1,321 of record JAAEZV010000458.1, on the reverse strand, counting down.
GCTTGAGCTGCCTTTCTTACCCATGAAGGTGAAGCGATAGCCCGAGGACGCGCCATAGAAGGTGAGCACACCGCCTTCACCTAGTGTTTGGAACGATCGAGGGAAAGCGGTTTCACCGGCGTGGGACACCACATAGTCGACACTGCCACCGGCAGCGGTCTCCGTGGCCGCGACAAAACCCGCGCCTTGCGCTTCCCAATTCGCCCACTCGGCGGGGTCATCGGGTACGGGCGTAAACGCGTCCGCCCACTGCGGATCTTTTCGGTCCACGGCGGCACCGCCGACGGCTTCAACGCGGGCGGCACGCTCTGCATTGGAGACCATGCCCACCACGTTGAGGCCACTGCTCACGGCGCTGCGCAGGCAGTCATAGCCGGTGCCGGTTGAGGCACCTTCAACAAATAGCCGCTTGTTCGGCTCGATATCGAGCGTGTGATAAAGCGCCCGGTGAATCGTACCCAGCGTCAGCCCATAAGAACCGGCCTCTTCGATGCTCAGGCTCGGTAACTTGGGATGCAATTGTGGGCCTTGCACCGTCAGGAACTGTGCGTGGCTGCCATCGTTGCGCTCATAACCTTGAATGCGGAAGTCGGCCGCCATGGGGTCAAGACCCTGGTCGGGAGAGAGCAGCTCACTCTGGCCCGAGTAAACGGTGCACACATCGCCGACTGACAAGCGGCCCTCGGCGATTAACTCGCTACCGAGACGGACAATCATGGCCACACCGCCAGAGCCGGTGACCTGCACATCGGCATCACGCGCATCAAAGGGGGATACCGGGATGCCGGTAATGGCCCAGATGTCATTGAAGTTCATCTCAGAGGCCAGCACGTACACCAGTGCCTCATTGGGCTCGGGTTCTGGCGTCTCAAAGATCAGTTTGATCTCGGCGTCGATCGGGTCACCATGAGCGGGCTTGCCGTCCTCGGCAGACTTCGGTACGCCGTAACCATATTGATAACGGGGAACCGGCGTGACCCCGGGGAAGAAACTGGCGCCCATGGGCAGCAGTTCACCGGATGCCAGCAACTCATCGACCTGTTCACCTGAAGCGGTGGGCGACACATCAACGTACTGGGTCGGCAGAGGTGCGCTGCGCTTCTCAAGGAAGGCCGTGATCCCGGCAGGTCCAGATTCAGGATCGCAGACCGCCTCGGCAAAGAGCTCGGCCTCATGCAGTAGACCAGCAGCCTGACCTTTTTCTGCACCCATGGCGACGGCATCCAACACCCGTGCCACCTGCTTCTCACGGCCGCTGGCACGAATTTGTGCCAATGCTTGTTGCAAGGCCGGCTGCTCGAGGATGGACTCAGAATAGGGG
>JAAEZV010000457.1 GCA_018222695.1 Gammaproteobacteria bacterium | reverse complement strand
CGACGAAACCCCGAATGTGGCGCGCGACAATGGGTCCCACATCATCGACCCCCTCCAATACGTCACTAGAGGCGGCCAGCAAAGCGTCCAATTCTACAAAGTGGTTCGCCAATGCGCGAGCCGTCGCCTCGCCGACCTCGCGAATACCCAGAGCGTAAATAAACTTGGGCAGGGTCGTTGATCGCGATTGATCGATCGATGCCAGCAAATTCTCGCTAGATTTATCGCCCATGCGCTCAAGCTCAGCCAATTGGGGCTGGCTCAACCGAAAGATATCGGCGACGCTGCCGACGAGGCCATCATCGACCAGCTGGTCGATCAACTTGTCTCCCAAGCCTTCGATATCCATTGCCTTGCGCGACGCAAAATGGCGAATCACCGCCTTCAGCTGCGCACTACAAGCCATGCCGCCAACACAGCGGATCACCGCCTCACCCTCCTCGCGCGCCACATCGGATCCGCAGTCCGGACACTGACCAGGGAAAGTGATCGGCGCGCGCTCCGGGCTCGAGCCCGACGTACTGCCCTCCACTACCGATACGATCTGGGGAATCACATCACCTGCTCTGCGAACGACAACCGTATCGCCCACCTGAACGCCAAGGCGCTCAATCTCATCGGCATTGTGGAGCGTGGCATTACTGACGGTCACGCCCCCCACAAACACGGGCTCGAGACGAGCAACCGGCGTAATCGCCCCCGTGCGACCCACCTGGAAATCGACGCCCAACAACTGAGTACTTACCTCCTGGGCCGGAAACTTGCGAGCAATCGCCCAGCGGGGGGCTCTGGAGACAAAGCCCAGCTTCTCTTGCTCCGCCATGCCGTTGACCTTGAAAACAATGCCGTCGATATCAAAAGGCAACGTATCGCGCTGCCGGGCGAGCGCTTCGTAGTAGTCGTCACAGGCGGCGATACCGCTAACCGTTTGCATATACTCGGAAATTGGCAGGCCCCACTCGCTGAGCCGGCGCAAGATGGCGTCATGAGCAGCGGGCAAGTCACCCTCCACCACACCCACCGAATAGGCGGTAAAGGCCAGCGGTCGTCTGGCGGTAATCCGAGAATCCAGTTGCCGGAGGCTCCCGGCAGCCGCGTTTCGCGGGTTGACGAATACCTTTTCATCGGCGGCTCTCGCCTGCGCATTCATTCGCTCAAAGGCGTCTCGAGGGATCACGACCTCGCCCCTGACTTCAAGGTACGGCGGCGCACCCTCTCCACTCAGCATCAAAGGCACGTTGCTGATCGTGCGCACATTCGCTGTGATGTTCTCACCGCGGGTACCGTCACCCCGAGTCGCCGCCATTACCAACGCGCCGCGTTCGTAGACGATACTCACAGCCACACCATCCAGCTTGGGCTCGCAGCAGTAAGCAACGTCGCCGGCACCCAGCCGCTCCGTGACGCGGCGATGGAAGTCGTCCATGTCTTCGGAAGAAAACGCATTATCAAGGGAGAGCATCGCCAGACGATGCTCCACGGACTCAAACTCACTCAATGGCGCTGAGCCGACGCGTTGAGTCGGTGAATCAGGCGTCACCAAATCCGGAAACTCCCGCTCGAGCGCCTCCAGTCGTTTCATGGCCTGATCGTAATCCGCGTCTGGCACCACCGGCGCATCGCGCTCGAAATATGCCTCCGCCCAGTCCAGAAGTTGGGCTCTGAGGGCTGCTACTTCCTCAACCGGTGAGGTGGTCACGGATCAGTTCCGACGAACGAGCAGGCGTCTTTCAAGTTCCCGGATCTGCTGACGCATATGCTCGAGACTCTGCCGGGTGATCACGCTCCGCGTCTCATCCTGAATATCCCCACCGAGACTTTTTGCGGCGACCTTGACCGTCTCGTACATGTAGTC